>CAYYOQ010000073.1:0-4281 GCA_964473235.1 uncultured Thermodesulfobacteriota bacterium
TCATCGGATGCTGCATAAATTTCACATTGCTGAAGAGGACATGCAGCGATAATGCTTAACAACCGATTGAACCTGACTCGCTCTCTCGCAGTGAAGTCTAAGGGACGGAGTTAAAAAGTTAAGTTATTTTCTTTCAATTGAATTAGCTAGTAATGTGATCAATAACAACAGGCGAATCTTATCTATTTATATGTGGATGGGATAGCATTTCGGACTATTCATCAACCTACTAGTTTTTAATTTTTTGACTCCCTAATCCTATCCTATCCATAAACAGAAAAATCCCACTTGTCAGTAGTCGCTCTGAAAAAGTGGAATTTTGTTTTTTGTTTTCATAGGAATTCCCCGGGGGCAGAGTTTTATTTTGTGACCGGAGGGGACGTTGCTCAATTCCTTCACTTTAAGCGATTCTACGTTGCAAATGACTTTGACAACCGCAGCGGTAAAAGATCTCCGCACCCCTCGCTATCTTCGCTATGGGGACTCCTTTCTTACACACGGCCGAGGTGATCTCCATTTTCAAAAAACTCTTTTACGTTTAAAGTCCCTCTTCTCGATGTCTTGAATACTTCAATTGAGCTATTATATGATGAAGCATGCGATGAGCTTTTAATTTAGTCTTGCGTGGTATAGAAGTTCTTTATTTTTTGATGAGGCAGTCAGGTTAGGATACGAGGTACATCCAGAATTTTTAAAGATGCTTTCAATGTATCGTGAAAAAAAATAAAGCCGTCAGCCTTCAGCCAACCGCTATCAATTTACCATTCACCATTTACTATTTACGATTCACGATTTACCATTCACGCTCTAAAGAACTGACGATTCTTCATTTTTCCCTTTAAATTTTACCTCCCTGCAGAAACCATAGCGGGAAGGTTTGCGGATAAAGGCAACCAAGTGCCGTACTTCTTCACAATCAATCTCCCCTTCAATCTTCTTGAGTTTCTCCTCCAACCTGAAAGGTGATCTGAAGAGAATCTTATACGCCTGGTTTAACTTCGAAATAGTTTCCCTGGGTAAGCCTCGTCTTTTTAGCCCCACTATATTGAGACCGTAAGCCTCCGCATCGTACCCCACTGCCCGGATGAAAGGCGGAATATTGGTATTGACCCGGGTATTCCCACCCACGATTGCCATTGTACCAATCCTTGCATACTGCTGGATCACCACTCCGCCTGAGATAAATCCGTAATCGTCAATCTCTACGTGGCCGGAGAGAAGCGCACAGTTACAAATCACCACGTGATTGCCTATGATGCAGTTATGGGCAACGTGCGAAACAGCCATCAGGTAATTGTGGTCTCCAATAATAGTAGATGACTCTGGCTGGGTACCCCGGTGAATAGTGGCAAACTCTCGAATGGTGTTGTGATCCCCTATGGTAACGTAGCTCACTGCATGCTTGTCAAATAATAGGTCCTGGGGTTCTTCACCGATCACCACACTGGGATGAATCTCATTGAACTTCCCGATAGTGGTTCCTCTCCTGATAACAGAGTGGGCATCGATACGGGTTCCCTCACCAATCACTACCCCATCTTCAATAACTACCCAGGGTCCAATCATTACCCCATCTTCAATATGCGCCTTTTCACTTACCCTGGCGAAAGGATCAATCTGCTTCACTGCCCTACCTTACCTCTCTGCCTCAATTTTCTCAATGAGCTGGTCTATTTCCCTCACAATCTTGCTGGAAAGAACGCCCGTAGTCTCTATTTCTCTTTTAAGATTGATCAAAGTACCGAGTAAACGATTAACCGTGCCGTTTCTTTTCTTTTTCTCTCCTTCTGGATCAGAGGTGGTATAAGATTCAAGTATATTCTTAAGCTTGCCCCTTACTTCCTTGGGTCCTTCCCCCTTGTTGAGCACATAGTGCCTGAGATCTTGATAATCTCCTTCATGCAAACCCTTTTTATCCTTTGCGAGTCTCAGAATGTCAACGGATTCAAAGCTGGGGAGCTCCACAACTTTATCTGATTCAGCCAAACCCGTTTTTAGGAATTCCGGTTCTTCCCTTTCAAGAAAGTAGTAAGAACGGAGGAGTTTTAGGGCAGTTGAGGTTCTGATACCTATCTCCTTCGTGCAGTAATTCTCAAAACTCATATACCCCCAGCCTTTATAGGACTTCTCACTCCACACTGCTTGTAGGTAGTGGCCGAGTTCAACCCAAGAAGTTTTAAACTGCTTCGCCGCCTGAAGCGTCTGATAGCGAAGGGAGTGTTCATCCACTCCCACCATTTTATGCTCAATCTGAGAAATCCCTTTTGTTTTTGGAAGGCTCACGGCGTGTACCTTTCTAGTGGAATGTATCTCTGCTGAGGATATAAAACTTTAATCGTGATAAAAGAGCAGAGCTGAGAGGTAGGGCAAGGAATTCACACTATTTACTGGGGCCTCTTCGCGCATAAAAATCAATCATAACCCCGCTTTCTGCAAAATCGAGATTATTGATTAGAATTCGTAAGCCCCGTGCAAATCCCTCATCAATAGAATAGCCGAAACGTATTTCCTTGACCATCTCCCCGCGTGCTTCAACGGTAGCAACATTGCAGGGATAATTTACTTTCTGCCAATTCCAGCATTCTACCCGCTCGATCGCAGCACTGGTGGTGCTGTCCAAAAGCTCAAAGCTCCTATCTCCAAGAACAATCTTATCCTGCAACGTATTATGAGCGCGACAGAGCATCCTGTAGAAATAGATGCCACTCTCTTCTACTCTATCTATTTTAAAATCCATCTTGAAACCGTTATCCCAGGTGTAACTACCCCATCCTCCACTCTCCTTCTCTTCATCCGTCGGTTTGTCGGGCTTATCATAGTGGTAGTACTCAACAACATAGGGAGGAATCTTAAGATTCCGAGACTGCTGCAGCGCATTGCAGCAACCTGCTATAAGCAACAGGAAAACAAATAAGATTCTAAACTCAGTTCTATCCATTATTCACCTGTCCTTAAAAAGGAATTATTTTTCTACAATCATTGCCATTCCCTGACCGCCACCGATACACATGGTCACAAGACCATATTTATAGTTCTTCCTCTTCATCTCATGAGCAATAGTCACCAGTAGTCTGGCACCGGTGCAACCAATAGGATGTCCCAAAGAAATACCGCTTCCCAAAGGATTGGTCTTATCCATACTCATGTTCAACTCCCTCATGCAGGCAATAGCTTGAGAGGCAAATGCCTCATTTAACTCAATCACCTCGATATCCTTAATGGTGAGTTGTGCCTTCTCTAACACCTTTCTTACTGCAGGAATAGGTCCAAGACCCATATAGGCTGGATCAATGCCACCGGAGGCATATGCTTTAACGGTTACCCACGGTTTTAAATTTAATTGTTGAGCCTTTTCCTTGGACATAAGGAGCAACGCAGCAGCTGCATCATTGATGCCAGAGGCATTACCTGCAGTAACCGTACCGTCCTTTTTAAAAACCGAAGGCAATTTAGCCATCTTTTCCAGGCTGGTATCCATAGGACGTTCATCGGTATCAAACACAATCGGGTCACCCTTCTTTTGGGGCATTATGACGGGCATAATCTCCTCCTTAAAGAGCCCACTCTGTATGGCCGCTCGTGCCCGCTGATGACTCAAAAGACCCAGCTCGTCCTGCTCCTTCCTGGTAATACCATACATTTCTGCAATATTTTCTGCGGTTAATCCCATATGGTACCCATAGAAAATCTCCCACAATCCATCTAACACCATCAGGTCATTTAACTCCCCTTTTGTATTCACATCCATCCGGTAGCCCCAGCGCGCTCTAGGAAGACCATAGGGGACATTGCTCATACTCTCCATGCCACCTGCGATAACCACTTCAGCCTGGCCGAGCTGGATTGCCTGCGCTCCCAGGACAACTGCCTTCAATCCTGACGCACACACCTTATTGATGGTGAAGGCAGAGGCTTCTTTCGGAACGCCGGCGGAAATCATTGCCTGCCGCGCTGTATTCTGTCCTTGACCAGTCTGAAGCACATTTCCCATGATAACTTCATCTATCTGGACTTCTTGAAACGAACCATCGTAATCATAATTTTTCTTCTCAAGCTCAATCAACCCTTTGCCCTTCAACTTATCAGGGGCGTAACCCAAAAGCTTTTCAGAAGATTGTGGTCTCAGTTTAGCTTTCTTTACTACCTCCTTAATCACTAGAGAACCCAAGTTCACCACCGGGATGTCTCTAATAGCTCCCCCGAAGGTACCAATCGCTGTTCTTACTCCACTCACCACAACTACTTCTCTCATACCATCCTCCTTTTCTCCTGGTATAGTAA
>CAYYOQ010000073.1:4381-9181 GCA_964473235.1 uncultured Thermodesulfobacteriota bacterium
ACACAGTGGTTCTTGACACCATCTTAATAAAAAGGTACATTTGAGAGCACAAAGAACTCAACAATATCAAAGGCAGACGAACACCTATGGTAAAAAAGGCACTCGGCGAAATCGCTACTATCGTTGGAAAAGATCACCTCCTCACCGCTAGGGAAGAACTTCTGTGTTATTCTTTTGATGCAACCAACCAGAAATTTTTACCCGAAGCGGTAGCTTTTCCCCATAATCCCCAGCAGATTGCTGAAATTATGGTGCTCGCCAATCGGTACCACTTCCCCGTTATACCGCGCGGAGCAGGATCAGGCTTTGTGGGAGGATCGCTCCCAGTAGAAGGGGGATTAGTGCTCGCCCTCACCAAGATGAACCGAATAATAACGATAGAGCCAGAAAACCTCATTGCCATAGTAGAACCAGGGGTAGTGACTGGAACGTTCCAAGAGAAGGTGGAAGCCCTGGGTCTCTTTTATCCCCCAGACCCCGCGAGCTTAAAATTCTCAACCATGGGTGGTAATGTAGCAGTGTGTGCGGGTGGACCCCGCTGCCTCAAATACGGGGTAACCAAAAACTACGTTTTAGGGTTGGAGGTTGTGTTACCAACGGGAGAAATTATCAACACCGGAGTTCACACCCTCAAAGGTGTGGCTGGATATGATCTCACCAGTCTCATGGTAGGTTCTGAGGGGACCCTGGGTATTATCACAAAAATCATTGTGAAACTCATTCCCCTGCCTGAAGCAAGAAAAACCATGCTGGCAATCTTTCCTAAGATCGATGATGCAGCACACACCGTTTCTTCTATTATCCACGAACGGATCATCCCCTCTACCCTTGAATTTATTGATCAGGCAGCAATCCGTTGCGTAGAGGATTACCTCCACATGGGTCTTCCTACCCACGCCGAAGCCCTTCTTCTTATCGAGGTAGATGGAGAGATCACCACGGTGACCAGACACTGCGAGCATATAAAAACCATCTGTGTAAAAAACGCTGCGAGCGAAGTAACCATTGCCCAGGATCAGGAGGAAGAAGAGCGCGTGTGGAAAGCCAGACGCTCCATCTCACCGGCCCTTTTGAAACTCAACCCTCATAAAATTAATGAGGATATCAATGTTCCCATCAACTGCATCCCTCAGATTATCAGGCGCATTAATGAAATTGCACTACGCTACCAGCTCATTAATGTAAATTTTGGCCATGCGGGAGATGGCAATATCCACACTAACCTGATGATTAACAAAGAAAACCCTGATGAAGAAAAGAGGGCGGAGCTGGCGGTAAAGGAAATCTTTCAGGCTACTCTGGAACTCGGGGGAACCATCTCCGGTGAACACGGGATAGGGATTACCAAGGCCCCCTACCTGGAAATGGAGATAGGGAAGAAAAATCTCGCCCTCATGAAACAGATAAAAAACCTCTTTGACCCCAACCTCATCCTTAATCCAGGGAAACTTTCTTTACAATCATGAGTATACTCAAGGAACTAAGTAAAGAAGCCTCCCGTTGTGTTAAATGTGGCGCCTGTCTGGCATCCTGTCCTATCTATGCTGAAACCCTCTCAGAGGTCACTACCGCCCGGGGGAAGCTGAGCCTCATCGAATCACTTAGCACAGGGGATATCCAGTTTACCAGTAAACTCAAAGACCTCTTGTCTTCATGTTTGATCTGTAACGCCTGTGGAGAAGGCTGCCCTAACAATGTAAGAGTTGAAGAAATTCTTCTTGAAGCACGAAAGGAACTAGTAGTCCATCGCGGATTGCCTTTCGCTAAAAAACTCCTCTTCCTGCTCCTACGCTCCTCACCCCGTGTACTCCCCTCTTACCTAAAGGCAGGTTCTCTTCTCCAGGGCCTCCTGCTAGAAAAAGTTCCCCAAGAAAGCGGTCTCCACCTTCGTTTCTCTTTGCCCTACCTTGATAAAAGGCGATTGATACCTCCGCTTGCCAAAAGATTTTTCCTTCACTCTCACCCTTCTCTGGTAAAGTCACCACAAGAAAAAAGGTGCGTAGGTTATTTTGTAGGATGTGTCACCAATTACCTTTTCCCCCACCTGGGTGAAACCACTGTGCGTATCCTTAACCGTCAGGGAACTTCTCTTGTCATCCCTCATGAGCAAACATGCTGCGGGTTAATTGCCTTTGGCTCAGGTGACTGGCAATCAACCCAAAAACTTGCCCTCTCCAACATTAACGCTTTTGAGCAGTTTAATCCTGACACAATCATAACCACATGCGCATCCTGCGCAGCGACCCTCAAAGCTTTCTACCCCCGCCTTTTTAAGAACGCTGACCCTGAAACGCAGAAGAAAGTTGAACGTTTCAGCAACAAAATCATGGACATCTCACAATTCCTTATCCAAGAACTGAACTTCCTCCCCTCAGCACTGCAAAAATCTTCCTCCCCAAAAGACCCACTCCCTACAATAACCTACCACGACCCCTGCCACCTCAATCGTACGCTCGGTATCACCCGAGAACCCAGAGAAATCCTCAAATCACTTTCTCACCTGACCTATGTCGAGATGAAAGAGGCAGCGAGATGTTGCGGGATGGGTGGCCTCTTTAACCTCACCCACTATGGCCTTTCCCTGGAGATTTTAAACCACAAATTAGACATGTTAAAGGAAATGGGGGTTGAGATGGTAGCAACCAGCTGCAGTGGATGCATGCTTCACTTTATGGATGGGATTCATCAAAGGGGGATGAAAATTAAGGTGCTCCACCTTCTCGAAGTACTGGAGACAGAGCAAGGCAGGTAGCTATTACGCTTCTTTCACTGAAAAGTGCATTTTGGTATAACCTATTTCTATAAAATCATTATCCCTCAGTCTTATGTGTCCTTTAATTTTTTCTCCATTTACCTTGGGTGAATTCACTCCGTCTCCCCGGGAGATATAAAAGGCACCCGACCTCTTATGGATCACTAACGCAGACTTTCCCACGAATAAACCATCCACCTTTACGTCTGCATTTTCTCCCTTCCCAATAATGGTCACATTTTTGGTGAGCGTTACTTTCTTTACCTCTCCACTATTTAAGATATAGGAGATAATCCCCAGAGGTCCTTCTTCTGTTTTCTCCTCTTTCATCATCTGCTCTAGGTTTTTAGCATAGAATTCTCGATCCCTTTCGGTACTGATTCCACGCCCTTCACCTTTAACAAGAGGGCTACTGGCTTTTCTATTTACTCCATCTTCCTTTTTGAAGACTAAGGTATGCTTACCAATTAATATATGATCCCCCTCATGCAATTCGCACTGAACAACCTTCGTTCCATTAACCAATGTGCCACTGGTACTTGCTAAGTCTTCTATAATATAACTGTTTCCCTCTCTTACCACCCTCGCGTGGTGACCTGAAACAGCCAAGTTATCAATTACCACCTGGTTATCCTCTTTCCTCCCAATGGTAATAGTCTCAGTATCAATAGTAATCTCTTTAAGCTTTATAGCATTAAACTCTAAGATGAATTTTGCCATTGTTCAGTTCCACTGAGATCAACAAAAAAAATATTTAAACCTTACGATGCGTGAAATCCATTACTCTTTCCAAAGGGAGAAACGAGCTACACTATCACACTATATATCAGTATAGTATTGAAGGCTATTTCAAATTAAGATATGGTATTTATATAAATTGAATTGCATCTATCATATCGGACAATTTTAAAAAAAGATTAACAATGAATTACCTCCCGCACTATCTCACACTGCACAAATCGAATGAACTTCAAAAGAGAATTAGCGCCCTATGGGATATTCTAAAAAATTGTAGATTATGCCCCCGTCAGTGTGGTGTGAATCGTTTACAGGGAGAGCTGGGATTCTGCCGAGCAGGTGAACAATTGATGGTATCAAGCGTCTTCCCCCACTTTGGTGAAGAGCCGCCTCTGGTTGGAACCCATGGGTCAGGTACTATCTTTTTAACCCATTGCAATTTGCGGTGCATTTTTTGCCAGAACTATGACATCAGCCATCAAGGGCGGGGAGACGCTGTCACTTCTGAACAGCTCGCAGACTACATGTATTCACTGCAAAAACGGGGATGTCACAATATCAATTTCGTTACCCCTACCCACTATGTACCACAAATAATAGCTGCTCTGCCTTATGCCATTGATCTTGGATTGCACATACCACTGGTGTACAACTGTGGTGGTTACGAATCTCTTGAGGTAATGGCTTTACTTGATGGCATTATTGATATCTACATGCCTGATGTGAAATTTGCAGATAAAAAGGTAGCAGAAAAATACGCCCACGCCCCCGACTACCCGGAGGTAATCAGAAAAGTAGTAAAAGAAATGCATAGACAGGTAGGTAACTTACACATCAATCCTGAAGGGATAGGAGAAAGGGGGCTATTAATAAGGCACCTGATCATGCCACACGGGTTAGCAGGCACCACGGAGCTCATGCACTTTATCGCTACTGAGATTTCTCCTCACTCCTATGTGAATGTAATGAGTCAATATCGACCGCAATATAAGGCTTCAGAGTTCCCTGAACTCAGTCGAATGATTACAAAAAAGGAATTCATTGACGCTCTGCACAGCACCAGGGGTGAAGGACTCTATAGAGGATTTCCCCAAGTATGATAAGGTAATGGGGTTAACAACGTTGGGTAGAGTGGAAAAAAACTTTACTTGAATAAAAAAAGCTGGTTATGGAATGGCATTGTTTTAGAAAATCGATGCCATAACAAGGAGGGACTTGTTCCACAACCAGCGAAACCATAGTAGCATATTCAAAAATTTTATGCTACTAATAAAAACTTTTTTTAATACCATGCAGCTGGTTATGGCGTG
>CAYYOQ010000074.1:0-9162 GCA_964473235.1 uncultured Thermodesulfobacteriota bacterium
CCATTGCCCCCACAAAACCCCACTCCTCTGCCCACATGGAGAAGACAAAATCTGTGTGTTGTTCGGGAAGGAAGCGGAGCTGGCTTTGGGTTCCATTTAAAAAACCCTTTCCAAAGAGCATTCCCGAGCCGATTGCAATCTTAGACTGGATTGCGTGGTAGCCTGCCTCGAGGGAGGCCTTGCCGGGATTTAAGAATGCGAGCATCCTCCTCTTCTGGTAGTCTTCTAGGAAGAACCACGCGCAGGGGAGCAACACCACCCCAGAGAGGAAGAGCTGGACGATGTGTTTGAAAACGAGCCGGACGAGAAAGATAAAGGAGAAGAATATCAAAAACACAAGGCCAGCCGTTCCAAGATCGGGTTCAAGAAAAACAAGGAAGAAGGTGAGAAAGGTGGCAAGCAGGGGGACCCAGAAGTCGCGAAGCGTGTAGTACTTAGATACGGTTACCTCTGAGAAGTAGCGAGAAAGCAAGAGCACCAAGGTAATTTTAGAGAGCTCGGAAGGCTGAAAGGAAAAGCCGCCAAGCTGAAGCCAGCGCTGGGTTCCTGCGGTCGGCCTTCCTACAACGAGCGCAGCCAAGAGCAGGAAGAGCGATACGCCATGGAGAAGGTAGGCACGTTGGGAGAGCACCTGATAATCGACCGAGATGACGACGAACGAAACAAAGATAGAGATTACCAACCAATAGAGCTGTTTTAAATAGTAGGGATTGGAGGTGTGGGCGAGAGAAAAGTAGCAGGCACTATAGAGGTTTAATATCCCCAGGATAGACATGCCCAGGGCGGTGGCAAAGAGCACCCAATCAAAATTTGAAATTAACCTTCGATCAAACATGCCCGCCTTCCTCAAGCTCGCAGAACCTTGAGATAATTTTTTTAGCGACCGGAGCTGCCACAGACCCGCCGTGACCGCCGTGTTCCACGAGGACCACCACAGCGATGCGCGCCTCATTTTTAGGAGCAAAGGCAACGAACCATGCGTGGTCTTTAAAAATAGTTGATTGACGCAATGCCTTCCCAATACCCACCACCTGCGCCGTACCGGTCTTGCCCGCAACCTCTATGTGTGGAAGCCGAGCCCTCCAGCCCGTTCCGGAGGGTGAATTAACAACCCCCGAGAGCGCCCCTATAAGAAGCTCCCTGTTTTTATTAGAAAGAGGGACCTGCCCCCGCGGGATAGGGACAAAACGTTTTGTGGGTTCTCCCTCGGCAGAAGCAATCTTTTCTACGTAGAAGGGTGTATACAGGGTGCCACCGTTTGCCAGGGCGGCATAGGCCATCAAAAGCTGAAGGGGGGTAATCTGATTTGCGCCCTGACCAATAGCAACCGAAAGCGTATCCCCAGATTGCCAAGGTATGCCAAACCTTGCCTTATACCACCCAGAGGTGGGAACAAGACCGGGCTTTTCATCCTCTAATTCAATTTTGGTGGGTGTGCCAAACCCAAAACCTTTCGCATAGGTAGCAATGCGGTCTGGACCCAACAGGGAGCCCAAGTTGTAAAAGTAGACGTCACATGATTCCACGACGCCTTTCATCAGACTGACCATCCCATGACCTTCCTCTTTCCAGCACCGATAGGGCCTTCTACCGCACCTAAAGGAGCCATTGCAGAAGAAGCTGGTGTGCGGCGTAACCACCCCCTCCTCCAACGCGGCTGCCGCAGTGATGAGTTTATAGGTAGAACCAGGCGGGTGGAGACTTTGGGTGCAGCGGTTCATAAGAGGATGTTGAGGATCGTTGATGAGCAACCCCCAGTCTGGAGACGAGATGCTCCGGGAGAAAAGGTTGGGGTCGAAAGCAGGGCTGCTTGCCATAGCGAGAATACGGCCATCTCTGGGATCAATTGCAATGACCGCCCCCGGCCTGTCACCCAGTGCCTCCTCTGCAGTTTTTTGAAGCTCGAGGTTAATGGTAAGGGTGATAGTGTGGGCGGGAACGGGGTCAATCCTTCCCATGGTGTTTATTTTGTATCCGACTGCATCAACCTCAGCTTGATATTGCCCATCGATCCCCTTCAGGTGGCGTTCCATGGTCTGCTCCACCCCGGACTTACCCACAAAGTCACCCATGGCATAGAGGGAGAAATCATCACGAGCGAGCTCTCGCAGGCTTATTTCTCCAAGGTGTCCCAGAAGGTGGCAGGCAAGGGTTCCGTGGGGGTAGTATCGTACAGGGATGGCCTCAATCACCACGCCGGGGAGATCAAGCCGGTGGGTGAGCACCAGACCGAGGTTGTCTCGGGAGACATCTGTTTTAAGTTTTATGGCTTCAAAGGGGGGTCGCCCCCTTGACTTTTCTATCCTTTGTTTGAGGCGGAGCGGTTCTAGGCTCAGCAAACCGGCGAGGCGTGTAGTTACGAGCCCCAGCTCCCGAGCGTCTTGAGGTACCAGGCAGATGTCGAAGGAAGGACGGTTGCCTGCGAGAACCTGACCATTAGTGTCGAGGATGAGGCCGCGGGGGGCCTTAATTTTCTGTATCCTAATATAGTTGTGTTCCGAAAGTTTGCGATACTTTGCGCCCTCGGCCATTTGAAGGAACCAGAGCCTTAAGACGAGCAGGCCGAAGATAAGCACTACAGCGAAGTAGGCGACGCTTAGCCTCGTGTGGAGTTGTTTATCATAGAAGGAGTCAAACTCTGATCTCATAACGTCGCCGACTCTTAGACAGACTGTTTCAGAGCCACCCTTTGAGCGCACGCCTTCTTGTTCAGGGAGGCAAGGAGGGGGGTGCTCAAAAACGCAAGTAGCAAATCACGGAGAAGAACGCGTTGCAAAACCACACTCAAAGGATAAAGAGGTGGCACGTGGGTAGTTGCCAAGAAAAGGAGGTCAGCCAGGAAGCCGAGGATAAACACCAGAAAAGCCTGAGAGAGCACCCCATCAAACAGAACAACCCTGCTCAACACCCTGATGATGAAAAAGGTAGCGAGATACTGGAGGGGCAGAAGACCCCTGGACATCCCCGAGAGCACCTCGAGCGCATAGCCCACCAGAAAGACAAGAAACCAACTGTCCATGGTAGGGCGGTAGAGTGCGAGAACTATCACAAACACCAACGAGAGGTTTAAAGTACCGGCATAGGGAGTTAAGTAACCCCAAGGTATGGCCTGGAAGAAAACGAGCGCCAACCCACAAAGCAAAAGGAGGAAGAAGTGTTTCATGGAAGTGCTGGTATCAACAAATCAAAATGGGGCGAGAGGGCCGGCTACTGTTGGTCGCCAAGGAGAACGCTCACCTCTTCTAGTTTGTTAAGGCTCGCAGAGGGGACCAGCTCTATATACCGGAAGAGGCCAAAAGGATCTTTCTCAACCTGACCCACCCTCCCGACGGCTAACCCCTTGGGAAAGATGCCGCAGAGACCGGAAGTAATCACCAGATCTCCTCGCTGCACATCATCTGAACTTGCGAAGTACTGAAGTTCGCACAGGTGAGATGCCCTCCCACCCACGATTCCTCGCGCGCGCGTTCTCTGCACCAGCGCATCAACAGAGCTATTGGTGTCGGTTATCAACAGCACCTTAGAACAGTCAGAAGCAACTTCAAGAGTTCGCCCCACCACGCCCTGGTGGGTAGTAACCGCCTGGTTCTTCTTAACGCCATCGTTTTGCCCCTTGTTGATCAGTACCGCCTTAAACCACTCCAAGGGATCTCGCCCAATGATTTCTGCCGAGATGGTCCTCATGGGTAGGCGTTCTTTGAGGGAGAGTAGCCTTCGAAGTCGATCGTTTTCTGCACGCACCTCTTGCAAACTCATAGTTTGTTCTCTCAGCAGATCGACGGTTTTTTGTAATTCACGGTTTTTCTTTTTGGTTTCGACGAGAAGGATATAGTTGTCCCACACATACCGTATCTTCTTAACCACAAAGGTGATGGCCCTTAAGGGAGGCGAATAGGCGGTTAAGACGAGCCTTCTAAAAAAAGGGGTAGTGTCGGTAGCTGCGTGCCGGGAAGAGTATACAGACAGCGCGAGGCCGACAAGAAAAGAGGCGATGATGAGGGTCTGATATTTCCTGAGCAACGAGAACATCGTATCTTAGGATAAGAGAAGCATTAGAAATCAATCGCAACCTCTTTTAAGAGAGAAAGTGAGTCAAGGGCCATTCCTGACCCCATTACCACCGCCGTGAGGGCGTTTTCCGCGACCACTATGGGAAGCCCCGTTTCCTCTCTGAGCAACAGATCGAGATTTCTGAGGAGCCCCCCTCCTCCAGCCAAGACAATACCCCGGTCTACGATATCAGCAGCAAGTTCGGGCGGGGTTCTCTCAAGGGTAGATTTGACGCACTCAACAATTGCATTCACTGGACCAGAGATGGCCGCACGCACCTCCTCGCAAGTAATTTCAATAGTTTTGGGAACGCCCGTTACTAGGTCTCTTCCTTTGACATCTACACTCCTCATCTCCTTTTCTTGATAGGCGGTCCCAATGGTGGTTTTTATCAACTCAGCAGTTCTTTCGCCCACCAGGAGGTTATACTTCCGTTTAATATATTGAACAATGGCCTCATCCATTTTATCACCGGCAACCCGCACCGTCTTGCTCAGGACAATACCGGAGAGGGAAATAACCGCAACCTCAGTGGTACCACCGCCAATATCAACGATCATGTTCCCCGAGGGCTCGCTCACGGGCAGTCCCGCGCCAATAGCTGCGGCCATGGGCTCTTCGATGAGATAGATTTCCCTCGCACCCGCTGATTCCGCCGATTCTTTCACTGCCCTCTTTTCAACCGGAGTGATCCCCGAGGGGACCGAAATAATAATGCGAGGCCTAATAAAACTTCCCCGATTGTGTACCTTGTTGATGAAATATCTGAGCATGCTCTCGGTGACTTCAAAGTCAGCAATAACCCCATCTTTCATGGGCCTAATGGCCACGATGTTGGCGGGGGTTCTCCCCAACATCCTCTTGGCCTCGTTACCAACGGCGAGAATCTTTTTGCCTCCCCGAGAATCCTTGCGGATTGCAACAACAGAGGGCTCATTGGAGACAATACCCTTGCCCTTCACATACACTAGGGTGGTGGCAGTTCCCAGGTCTATAGCCAAATCGTTTGAGAAAAGCCCCAAGAGACTATCGAAGATCATTTCTTTACCCCCTGATTAGTGCTCGAGAAATACGGTGGCGGCAACGCCCTACCGCCCATCTCCTATAAATGATTAGAAAAAACCGATAATAGCAGAATAAATTTTTATTGCAAGAAAATAATATCACAAAAAGCCTTGCTTTTTAGCTATCTTTTGGTAACATTACTAACCCAAAGAGCGAGCCATTGTTGATGGCAGCATAACGGGAGAGCAAAGGAGATAAACAATGCTGGGATGGATGAGAAAGCAAACGAGATCATGGTTTGTATACCTTGCCTTTGGGATTATCATTGTGGTGTTCGTCTTCTTCTATGGGTGGGGGGGCAAGGGCGCGCGAGAGCAGACCATAGCGGCCGAGGTGAATGGTCAAGAGATTACCCGCTCCCAGTATGATGAGTCATATCAAAATCTATGGACCCTCTCCAAAAACCTTTATAAGAGGGAGTTGTCCGGAGAGGAGGCAAAGCAGTTGCGGCAGAGGGCGCTGGATGATCTCGTTGAGAGAACGCTCATACTTCAAGAGGCGAAACGGTGGGGGTTGTCGGCAACCCTTGATGAAGTTAAGGAACAGATCGCCCACACCCCCGCCTTTCAGATGGGCGGGAAGTTTAGCAAGGAGCGCTACCTTCAGCAGCTTGCGGCAAACCGCATGATGCCTAGTGAATTTGAGAGGATGATGAGAGCGAACATGCAGCTCTCAAAGCTCATAGATGTCTTGCAGACCACCGCCAAACTTTCCGAGAAAGAGCTTTTTGAACTCTACCGGCTTGAGAATGAAAAAGTGAATCTAAGGTTTTTTAAGTTAGATGTCCTTGATTTTGAGAAGAGAATTGAGGTTCTGCCAGAGGCGATACAAGAGCACCATGAGAGCACCAAGGAGAGCTATAGGGTGCCAGCCAAGGTGAAAGTTAAGTACCTCTCCTTCGATCTCCCACGATTCAGGGAGGAGGTGAAGATTGCGCCAGAAGAGATAGCGGAGTTTTACAAGGCAAACCAAGGACGGTTTATGCACAGAAAGAGGGTGAAAGCGAGGCAGATCTTGATGGAGGCTAAGAAGGAGGGGGGTAGCAAGGGAGAAGAAGAGGCTCGACAGAAGGCAGAAGAGGTTAGAAAACGGATTGAAAAGGGTGAAGATTTTGTACAGCTCGCAAAAAAGCTTTCCCAGGACAACGCAACGGCCGCCAAAGGCGGTGATTTGGGTTATATTGAGAGTGGACAGGTGGGGGAGGGGTTCGACGAGGTGGCCTTTTCTCTTAAGCCAGGGGAGGTGAGCCCCGTGGTAAAAACCCCTCGAGGTTTTAGTATTATTAAGGCGGAGGAGGTGCAGGAGGAGGGTGTTGAACCACTTGAAAAGGTGAGGGGTACCATTGAGGAAGAGCTTAGGGAGGAGAGGGCCTATGAGCTCACCAAAGAAGAGGCACAACGTGCGATGAGCAAAATCTACCGCGGAGATGATGTGGTAAGCTATGCCGAGAAAAAAGGTTTAGAGGTCTACGAAACCGATTTTTTCTCGGAGGGAGAATTCATCACAGGCATAGGAAAGAATAAGGATTTTAATGAGGAGGCATTTTTGCTTAAGCCGGGAGGGGCAAGCCCCCTCATCGGGGCTGAAAAGAAGTTTTATATACTTCAGTTGGTAGAGAAAAGGGAATCCTATCTGCCAGGGTTAGAAGAGGTTAAGGAAAAAGTGATAAAGTCACTCAAGAAGGAAAGATCGCAAGGGGCAGCAAAGGAGAAGGCAGAGCAATTGTTGAAGGAGCTTATTTCCGGCACGCCCATGGACCAGATGGCCGCAAGGGAAAACTTGACCGCAGAGGAGACAGGCCTGTTTAACCGACAGAGTGGTTTTATAAATAAGATCGGATTCTCTGAGGACCTTGCCAGAGATGCATTTTATTTAACTTATAAGAGCCCCACCCCTCAGAAGGTTTATGGGATGGGCAACCGCTATTTTATCGTTCAGCTTAAAGAACGGAGAGAGGGAGAAGAGGAGGCATTTCAATCACAAAAGGATGCGTTGCGGGAGAGATTTCTTACCCAGAAAAGAGAGGGGAGGCTTACCTCTTGGCTCAAGGGATTAAAGGATAAAGCAAAAATAAAAACCTTCCTGACCGTGTAAGCAAAGGGTGTGGGCAAGAGGCATGCAGGAGATGCGAGGCACAGAGAAATGAACGAAGATGACATCCCGCCCTGCCATATCCGCATAGACAAAGAAGGCGTGTGGTACTATCAAGGCCTTCCTATCATCCACCAGGAGATTTACCGATACCTCAATCAATGCCTGAAAAAAGATTCCTCGGGGAGATACGTTCTCCAAATGAATGGGGAGAGATGCTATCTGGAGGTGGAGGATGCCCCCTATGTCATCAGAGAGGTGACTTTAAAATCTCCCCCCGGAGGTACCCCTACGCTCTTTATTAAACTCAACGAGGGAACCGAAGAAGAGCTAAGGGCAGAAACCCTGTGGATGGAGAAGGGTAACGTGTTACACTGCAGAGTTAAGGATGAAAACTACGATGCGCGCTTTTTGAGATCAAGCTACTACCAGCTGACAAATTTTTTACACCACGACGGGGAAAAGTACTATCTGGTAGTGGGGGAGAAAAAAACCTACCTTCCTCAACTGGGAGGTGTCGGGGCTACGCCTGATGAAGAAAAGGGTGGCGGGTAGCCTGTCGCTCACCACGGCATATATTCATTTAGATTCCTTTTCACGTGTCCCTCTCCACTTTTGCAAACGACTCTTTATGATCTTTTCAAACCCCCGATCGCTGGGGCGATAGTAAACCCTTCCTTGTAACTTTTCTGGAAGATACACCTGCTCAGTATAGGCATTGGGATAGTGGTGGGCATAACGGTAACCTTTTCCATAGCCAAGCTCTTCCATTAGTCTGGTGGGGGCATTTCTTATAGGGAGGGGAACGGGCAGTGCCCCTTCTCGCTTTACATCTTCTAACGCAGACTCATAGGCAGAATAGAGGGCATTGCTCTTGGGAGCGGTGGCAAGATACGCTGCCGCCTGGGCGAGTGCGAGCGTCCCCTCCGGAAGACCCATGAAGCGGAAGGCCTCCATGGCAGCGAGCGCAACCTGCAGGGCCCGAGGGTCAGCGTTGCCTATGTCTTCCGATGCGAAGCGCACCATCCTGCGAGCAAGGTAGAGAGGGTCCTCACCTGCCTCAATCATTCTCGCCAACCAATAGAGTGCCGCATCCGGGTCGCTTCCCCGCATGCTTTTATGAAGCGCCGAGATGAGGTTGTAGTGCTCCTCACCACCTTTATCATAGAGTAGCGATCGTTTCTGCATAACCTCTTCGGCCTGAGCGAGCGTGGTGGTGCGGACCCCGTGGGCATTAGGGGTGGTAGCGTGGGCAAGGAGTTCGAGGGCATTTAGGGCCACACGGGCATCGCCATGGGAATACTGCGCGATGTGCAGTAGTGCCCGAGGATCTATTTCTATCACATATGATCC
The DNA here is from genome assembly GCA_964473235.1 of uncultured Thermodesulfobacteriota bacterium. Lineage (GTDB taxonomy): Bacteria > Desulfobacterota > WTBG01 > WTBG01 > WTBG01 > CAYYOQ01. The sequence goes on from CAYYOQ010000074.1 coordinate 8,560, forward strand.
CAACCCCCGTGCCCTGTCGGTAAGCGCACGCTTTAAAATGGTGAGCAGATCATCTCTGCTCAGCGGCTCTAATACTACCACCTTAGCTCGAGAGAGGAGAGGAGAGACAACCTCAAAGGAGGGGTTTTCAGTAGTAGCGCCGATGAAGGTGATGGTACCTTTTTCTATATGGGGAAGGAAGGCATCTTGCTGGGCCTTGTTAAACCGGTGTAGTTCATCAATGAAGAGTAAGGTTTTTTGATGGGTGAGCGTGAGCTGGCGGGCTGCCGCCTGAATTACCTGCTTTATCTCCTTGATGCCTGAGGTAACAGCGCTGAAGGGAACGAAGATGAAGCGAGCACCCTGGGCAATGATGTGAGCCAGGGTGGTTTTGCCTGTTCCCGGGGGCCCCCAGAGGATGAGAGAGCATAGCTCGCCACGGGCGATCGCGGTGTGGAGAATGCTCCCCGCGCCCAGAATGTGTTTTTGTCCTACGAACTCATCCAAGGTACAGGGTCTCATGCGATCGGCCAGGGGTGAAGTGCTCTGTGGTCGATGGGTGGCAGGTTCCTCGAAAAGCTGCATGGCAGATGGCGGTAAAGGTTAAACGAAGAAGATGTGTTT
>CAYYOQ010000075.1:0-2832 GCA_964473235.1 uncultured Thermodesulfobacteriota bacterium
CATCTTGAGCATAACCTCCAAGAAAGCGATGACCTATACACGGTCGGAAAGAAGCACGGATTTTTTTAATGTGTCTTTACAAAAGAATCCCACCAGGATTGAATTCCCCTACTCTCTCCTTCCAAATCGCCACCTTTTACTTCCAGGTATTGAAGTAGTAACGTTTTCTAAAGGCTGTGCGATATACCACACATAAATCTCCTTGGCTATCTCCTCCTCAAGCGCAATCTGACTATTTCCACACTTAATCACAAAAGAGGGATACTTCTGATGTATCGATATCAATGAACCCGGGACTACTCCAAAGTGAGAGAGCTTATGCATTCTGCTATTTGATTTGGTATTAATGTAGGCAACCTTAACCTCCTTTCCCACTTCTACCTCAGGAAGGGGAACCACTGCGCTGGAGACCGTCTTTCTTGCCTGTCTGCAACATTCCCCCTCCGGAATTTGACTTCCATGGGGACACTCCCTCGGGTGACCCAAAAGGGTGCAAATACTCTCCACTAACTCAGAGGCAATCACATGCTCAAATTCACACGCGCCGGTTTCAATATCTCCTAACTCCATTCCCAGCACATCGGTGAGCAACCTTTCGGCAAGCCTGTGTCGTCTTATCACCAGCCCAGCGGAAACATATCCTTGCTCCGTCAACTTCACCTTATCTCCATCCATGGTAATGTAGCCACTGTCCCTCAGTGTTTCTAAAATGCTTTTATCAAAGTCACCCTTGATCCTTCGCTTAAAACTCTCAATATCGGACTCAGCATTCTCAAAGAGATACCACATCCCTTCAAGGTGTTCATCCAACTCTTCTCGTTTCATTCCCCATACCCCCCACATATAATTTTAAAATTCAGAATACTACCCTACTCCACCCTTTTTTACATTTCTTACAATGTCCTGTATCTTTAATTGTATATGCCGTTATCCATTGCAATTATCTTAATAGTGTCCTCTACAAAATGAAAAACAGCTACCATAGAGATCTCAAAAGACAATGTACAATACCCCCTGTAACAATGGAGGCAATTGCTATACTCAACACCATGAGAAGAGTAATTTTCAATCCTAACTCCCTAGCCATTACCACAATATGAGCGCTGCACGGTATAAAACTCGTCATTACAATTACGCTGACACATATCTGGACATAGTCCAATTGTCCGGTCTTGACTAGATTCATCAACACTACCGCACCTGCCTCACGGCGGGCTATACTGAGCAGAAAAACTTCCACGCACTTTTCGGGTAACCCTAAAAATGATACCACGATCGGTGAGAGCAATCTTTGAACCACATTAAGGATTAAAAGTTTATCCATTAAGAATAGAATAAGCGCTCCCGCAATAAACAGAGGGACTGCTTCTACCAGAAACCACTTGAGACGATAATAGGTTTTAATCACTAGATTCATGAGATGCGGTATACGAAGGGGTGGTATTTCTAGGATAAAATCTGAGTATGTTTCTTCCTTGATAATTTTGTTGAGAACCACACCAGCTATGATTTCAAGCGCCGTAATCACACTAAAAACTAGAACAAAGGCACTGAAAGGAAATAAAGCTAACACCGCAATGTTCACCCCCAATTGGGCTGAGCATGGGATGGCAAATGCAATAAGGAATACCGCGATATAACGTTCCCGTTTTGAATCCAATATCTTTGTGGTAAGTGTTGCCATAGTTTTACAACCAAAACCCAGCACTATGGGTAAAACCGACTTACCACTTAAACCAACCTTCTGGAATAAACGATTGCTTAATATGCACAAATTAGGAATGTACCCCACATCCTCGAGGGTATTAACTATAATAAAAAATATGGTCAAGATTGGCAGCACTGTACCAATAGCATTGGTGAAACCTAGGGTCAGTATCCCATACTCACCCACCGCAAAATCTCTCCAAAATGGCCAAGGGATACTATTTCCTATATACCTGTTGAAGGGAACAAACAAGAACACATTAATGTAATCAATTACAAAAACCGCCCCTATTTTCCCTACAAGGATGTAGGTGAGGTAGAGAATAATTCCCAAAATGCCCCATCCATAGATCGGATGACGGGTTAATCTACCTAAGGTTTCCGAAAATCCACCACCCACTAACTTTGATTCATCCATAACTGCAGTGGTTACACTCTCTGCCCATCCTTTACGCATCTTAAAAATAATGTTAGTGAGTGGAGAAGGTATGTTGGTTCTCATATAATGAGTAAATTTCTTTACGTCTTGATACACAGAATCTCCATACTGTTTCCTCGTCCACTCTTCAACATTACTATCTTGTAAAAGGAGGAGGAGGAGCACCGCGGGAGAAGGCAGATTTTCTTGAGGGAAATAGTTCATCATTTTCTTGAGTGCGCGCTCGACAGTGCCCTTGTGCGTTAGTCTCGAACCATTCGCCTTGGCTCTTCCGATAGCCTTCAGTAATTCACCAAGCCCTCTGCTCTCAGGTGCAACAGTTTCGACCACGGGCACTCCCATCACACGACTGAGTTTCTTACTATCAATTTTTATGCCTCGCTGGAGTGCTCCATCGACATTAGTAAGACAGATAATAAGTGGGATAGTGAGTTCAAGCAGCTCTGAGGTGAGCACAAGAGAACGCTCAAGCGCAGTAGCATCAATGCACTGAATGATGTACTCGGGGTGTTCCTTGATAAGGATATCTCGCGTGATAATTTCATCTTCAGACTGAACTTCCAGCGAGTAAATACCCGGTGTATCGATAAGCTCGAATATTTTTCCCTGCAGTACGATGTCTCCACGGATTACCTCTATGGTGGTATAGGGATAGTTAGCGACTATGGAATACTCCTTGGCGAGCT
>CAYYOQ010000075.1:2932-9078 GCA_964473235.1 uncultured Thermodesulfobacteriota bacterium
TCCGCTCCCATCTTCACCCCTATCTCTACTAAACTAGCCCAGAGCAGCACACCGGCAATCATTCCGATGAAGGTTTCCCAGGCTGGTGACTTTATATACTTCGTTATATAGATTAGGATAAGGGCAGTGACTATCCCAGTACCTATCACTGTCAATTGTCCATTCACTGGAAGCTTTAACGCAAGCACTGTAAGGGCATGACCCAGTGGCATAACGAACAATACCGTCAAAAAAGCCAGTGCGCCTTTCATTTTAACTCTCCATCTGATAATTATTGTTCACCATATATCTATTATTTATTATTTACCCATCTACCATTTTGACCGTGTATAGTCAAATGTATTTAAATTACAATTGCATTCCCGAGTTCAATTATAGTATTTTTATAAAAACCTCACAAGCTCTACTGAAAGGAGAAACTATATGCGCCAATGCGATCATGAAAAAAATCTCACAAAGTGCACCTGCACCTATGAACCCTGCAGTAAGAAGGGTATCTGCTGCGAGTGTATCTCCTACCACCGCTCAAAAGGTGAGCTACCAGGCTGCCTTTTCCCAAAAGGAATAGAAAAGACGTACGATCGAAGCATCAAGAGGTTTATAAAAACGTTTCAGGATAGGTGAATATGGAGGGAAAGAACACACTAATCCAGGAGATGATTGATGCCCTCGAGAACAGGGCTAATGATAAAAGTATAGAAGACCTTAGGATAGGCCTCTGCTACACTTCTGTGCTGCTGAATGACGGGCAACTGGGCCTGGCCTACACCTTCCATGCTCAACCACCACTTTGTTGCGGTAGCCGACTTCAGCCTGGCAACAGCAAAGGAAAAAGTGCCTTAGAGATTATCCACTACGCCCTTTCGGATAACCTTCTTGAATCGTCGATTGGTATTGCCACTATTAACGCGCTCGCAAATAAGACAGGTGAAGGAGTTATCGAAGGAGATATCCTTGATGTAATTACATTTCACCCAAGTGATACCGTCGGCATGATTGGTTTTTTTGGCCCACTCGTTGACCCTTTGAGAGCATCGGTAAAAAGCCTCTTTATATTTGAAGAAAAAGAGATGCCTCTCTCCCCCGATGTGTACCCTCCGAGTAGCACAACTGAGATCCTTCCCCAATGCGATGTAATCATCATTTCGGCTACTACCCTGATTAACAAAACCATCGAACCGCTGCTTCAGCTCTCAAAGAATGCACGTGAAACCATTATACTTGGTGCCACTACTCCCCTTCTGTCTCAGATATTTACTCCACGGGGCGTGAGCATGCTCTCTGGAGTTACCGTAGTCGATGTGCCCAAAGTACTCCACATTGTAAGTGAAGGTGGTGGTATGCGAGATTTTAAAGATACAATAAAAAAAGTGAATGTATCTTTAAAAATAATTTGATTTTTTTTTAAGTCTGTTCTATGTATAAAAATATTTTATTGGTGAGCAGTAGTGTAACTGTGCCCTTAACTTACCCTTGATGGAGGAATAGAAGTTGGAAATGGTTCCTAAAAAGCTCTTTTTTACAAAAGGTGTGGGAAGGCATAAAGAGGAACTTCGCTCCTTTGAGTTAGCCCTGCGAGATGCAGGTATAGAAAAATGTAATCTGGTGCAGGTATCAAGTATCATCCCGCCCAACTGTAAGGTAATCTCTAGAAACCATGGCTTAGGAGAATTACTCCCCGGTCAGATTACCTTTTGCGTGCTGGCAAGATGTAGCAGCAATGAATTTGGTCGTTTAATCGCTTCCTCTATCGGCTGTGCCATACCCACTGATAAAAATCTCTATGGGTACTTGAGCGAACACCACGCCTATGGCCAAACTGAAAAAACTGCTGGTGATTATTGCGAGGACTTAGCCGCCGCGATGCTGGCTTCTACGCTGGGTATCGAATTTGACGAGGAAAAAAGTTGGGATGAAAAAAAGGAAGTGTACCGGATAAGCGATAAAATAGTTAGAACCACCGAGACAACCCAATCCGCCATTGTGAAAAAGGGGTTCACCACTGTTCTTGCCGCTGCAGTATTCCTCTTCTAACCTATTCCATTTACGTGTAAAAATAAAAAATATCCGCTTATGCCGTGTTAAGCATGGAGGAAAAGTGCTCCTTTATTATTGTGGAACACGCCCCAAACTTAAAACCACGAACACAGCAGACATTATGATATATCGGTCAATAGCTACATTACCTTAGATAAATTTCTACTATTTTTCAAAAACATTTGTGAGCTTTATAGTCTTGAGAAAACACTTTACTTATTATTAGTAACTATTTATATTTAGTATAGTTATCTATCTCTAATTTAAAAATATAGACCTTATCTATGCAGCCCAGCAGATTAAAAGCCAGTATCATTATCACCATTTTATTTTTGTGGCAGATTTTATCTTCTCTACATATTATTCCTCATTATAAAATCCCCTCGCCCTGGGAAGTAGTATTAAGTATAAAAACCCTCACAACCATAGGTCTCCCTCAAGGCTACAGGCTTCCCACCCATATCTTAGAAAGTCTCTACCGCGTATTTTGTGGATTTTCAATTGCCATAGTGATCGCCGTTCCCCTCGGCATCCTTATGGGCTGGTCAAAAATAGCAAGAGAAACATTAACTCCTCTGGTAGAAATCATACGACCCATTCCACCACTCGCCTGGATTCCTATCGCGATATTCTGGTTCGGCATCGGTATTAAATCCGCTGCCTTTATCATCTTTCTCGGTTCTTTCTTTCCCATCCTTTTAAGTACTGTCTCAGGTGTCCTTTCTGTCGATACTATTCTCATAGAGGCATCTCTCACCCTGGGAGCAAAACGCAGCGACATTTATAAAAAGGTTCTGATCCCAGGTGCAACACCTTCTATCTATACTGGGCTGCGGATCGGGATGGGCATTGCCTGGATGACGCTCATTGCTGCAGAATTAACCGGGGTAAAAAGCGGGTATGGCTTAGGGTACATGATTATGGTGGCAAGAGACATCCAAAGACCTGATCACATCATCGCCGGGATGATTATTATCGGTGTCACAGGATATGCGCTTGACTCCTGCTTAAGGGTTCTGGAACGCAGGGTGCTCAGATGGAGATAACATACGTGCAAATCACAAATCACAAATTCCAAATGCATAGTTTCAAATACCACATTATTAACGACAGGGTGAAAAAATAGGTGAGTCTGGAACTGGTCAATATAAGTAAAACTTTCACCAACGCTCGCACCAAAGAAGAAGTAGAAGCGGTAAGAGCTATAAGTCTCAAGATAAACACCGGTACCTTCGTCTCTCTCATAGGACCGAGCGGCTGCGGTAAAACTACCCTCTTAAGAATTATCTCTGGATTGGAACACCCCTCCTCCGGTACAATTTTGTTAAATGGAAAAGAGATTGCAAAACCTTATGGACAGGTTGGTTTAATCTTTCAGGAATTTGCCCTTTTCCCTTGGAGAACTGTTATTGACAATATCGATTTCGGGTTAGAAATAAAAAAAATACCTACGCAGAAAAGAAAGGAGCTGGCAGAATTCTATCTTCATAAATTTGGTCTCGACGGGTTTGCAAACAAATTTCCCAAGGAACTCTCAGGGGGTATGAAACAGAGGGTTGCGATTGCTCGCACCCTCATCAACGAGCCAGAGCTACTTCTGATGGATGAGCCCTTTGGCGCACTTGATTCCCAAACCAGAAATTCTATGCAGGAATTCCTTCTAACTATCTGGCAGGAAACTAAAAAGACCATCCTCTTTATCAGCCATAACATAGATGAAACAGTGTTTTTAAGTGAGAAAATTTTTTGCCTCTCCTCACGACCCGCATGCATCAAGTTAACCTTGGATATCGATCTCCCTTACCCCAGGGAGCGAACCAGCCTGGAGTTTAATCTCTACCGTAAAAAGATACTAGACTACCTGGCACAGGAGAGGACCCAACTTGAGGGCTGAATTACAGATGCACTCCCATTTCTCATCTGAAAAAATTATCTCTTTAAGTGCATGCATTCAAAGCTGGGGTGTGAGGGTAGATCACCTCTTCAACTCACGAAAAGGTGGAGCGGGTCCGGCCGAGGGTATTACCCTGTTGCTCAACGGTCGCCCGGTAAACGCCCCCACCAGTAGTGACTTTGTAGTACGCTCACCTTACTCCCTCCACTCTGAAAACAGTGCTTTTCATCTATTAGAAAATGGTTCATTCGTCTGCCAGGTTGAACTGCCTTCTCCTCCTCACTTTTACTCCCTCAAAACTCATGATGGTACACCATATAGTAAAATTGCCCTCCTCCATGGTATCGATTGCCTTGCCTCAACTGTCTTCCAAACCTGTGTGCACTGGAATTCACCTCAACGCTGTACCTTCTGTGGCATCGAGCTCTCACTACTCACAGGCACCACCATACCAATAAAGACCCCTCAGCAACTGGCAGAGGTAGCAAAAGCTGCTCGTGAGTTAGATGATATCCAGCATATAACCCTCACCACCGGCACCCAGGCATCTTCATCTGATGAACTACACTACCTTGCCAGATGTTGCGCTGCTATCAAAAATGAAATAGATCTTCCCATCCACGTGCAGTGTATGCCTCCTGAAGAGGTAACACTCCTGGAACTCTTGAAGAAGTCTGGAACTGATACGGTAGGAATGCATATCGAGAGTTTTGATAGTAACCTTCTCCACATAGTTGCACCCGGTAAGGCCGCACTAGGATTAAAAACCTATCTTAATGCCTGGAGAGAAGCAGTCAGTATCTTCGGTAGAAACCAGGTGAGTAGCTTTCTGATCGCAGGATTAGGTGAAGAGAGAGCATCCCTTATTGAGGGAGCCTCTCTGCTCTGTGAACTCGGTGTGTATCCCTTTATAGTGCCACTTCGACCCATTCCCGGGACATCTCTTGCACAGTCTACACCTCCAGACCCGCCCACAATTATCTCCATCTACCAGGAGGTTTCCCAATTACTAAAACGTCATAACCTCTCTTGGACCAAAAGCAAGGCCGGCTGTGTCCGCTGCAGCGCCTGTTCAGCTCTCCCTGACTTTGAAACCTGTACACTAAGCAAAATGTGAATCCATGAAAACAGGCAGTGCACAACTTCCCCTCCACTACGGCAAGGCACCTTCCTGGCTTTTTAAACGGATGGAGAAGCTCGCGAGGGAAATCACTACTGCGATCGTCGATGAGTGGGGGGCTGAGGAAATGTTACGCAAGCTCTCTGACCCTTTCTGGTTTCAGGCATTTGGCTGTGTGCTGGGTTTTGACTGGCACAGCAGTGGCCTCACCACCACCGTCTGTGGTGCCTTGAAGGAGGGGATCAGGGGACTAGAAAAGGAACTGGGATTATTCATTGCGGGAGGCAAGGGAGGTACCTCACGCAAGACCCCGCTCCAGATCGAACAGTACTGTGAGGGGCTTTCCCTCAATGCCTGCACTTTAGTGTACACCAGTAAGATGTGCGCTAAAGTCGATAATACTGCACTCCAGGATGGCTACCAGCTTTACCACCACACCTTCTTCTTTACTAAAAAAGGTTCCTGGGCTGTGGTCCAGCAGGGAATGAATACAGAGAATCACTACGCGAGACGGTACCACTGGAAAAGTGAGGGGTTTGAGAGCTTCGTGTGTGAACCTCACCACGCCATCTGCTGTGACCGAACAGGCGATACCCTCAACCTGGTAGCTCATGAGAGTGAACAGTGCCGTGAGACCTCTACCCTGCTCTCAAAAGAAAAGCCTGATAAACTCATTTCTGAAGTAAAGAAGGTAGAAAAGCTGGTTCTCCCTAAACGGCACGATATAAGACCGCTTGATCTTGACACCTCCCGTTTTAAAAAGATTATAGCTAAAACCTACGAATTGCAGCCTGATAATTTTGAAGCCCTGCTCAGCATAAAAGGTGTAGGACCGAAAACTATCCGGGCACTCAGTCTTCTCTCAGAGCTCCTCTATGGAGCAAAACCCAGCTTCCGTGACCCTGCCCGCTTCAGCTTCTCCCATGGTGGCAAAGATGGCCATCCCTACCCAGTAGATAAAACTACCTATGATTTCTCTGTCGAGTTTCTAAGAAAATATATCAATAAGGCTAAACTTAAAAACCAGGAGAAGAAAGAAGCCTTCAAAAGACTCTCTCGATTCTAACAGCTTCTCATAGGTACTGGCAATCCACT
>CAYYOQ010000076.1:0-8951 GCA_964473235.1 uncultured Thermodesulfobacteriota bacterium
AGATGAGAGAAGAGCTCAGCTCTCTCAGAAAAAAATTGGGTGAACCGGGAGCCTCAATGCGGGCAGCTCAGATTGCCCTGGGAATGCTCTCTAACTAAAGGAATAGATTCGTAAACACATAATGAAGGAGCACTGCATCTCATGACCAGCGTTTCCAATGAGGATACCTTACAGTTGTACCAGCGTTTGCTACCGTATGTGAAACCCTACTGGCCCCGAATGGGTATTGCCATCATCTGTGCCATTTTACTCGCCGCCGCTAACAGCTCTATTGCCTATATCGTCAAAAGAACCATAGATGATATCTTTACTGAAAAGAACATCACCATGCTTACCTTAATCCCTTTGGCAATTATTGCACTCTACTTTTTAAAAGGGTTATTCGACTATGGACAAGAGTATTTTATGGGCTACGTAGGTATCAAAGTGGTTACCGATATTCGTGATAAAATTTACCAGCACCTCCAGACACTCTCCCTTGCCTTCTTTACTAAAAATCCCACCGGGGTGCTCATGTCTCGTATCGCCAATGATACTACCCTTCTCCAATCTACCGTTTCTGAGAGCATCACTACCCTCTTGAGGGATGTATTCACTATGGCGGGGCTGACCGGGTACACCTTCTGGGTAAACTGGAAACTCGCCCTTGCCTCCTATTTCATCATTATCTGGGCTATCATTCCTATACGGGTGTTTGGCAAAAAAAGCAGGAAGTTCAGCACCAAGACTCAGGTAAAGATGGCAGACATTGCTAAATTCCTTCACGAAACGATTACCGGTATTCGCATCGTGAAAGCCTTTAACATGGAGGAGTATGAGAACCGAAGGTTTTCTCAAGAAAACTTCCGCTTCTTTAAAATCAGGGTAAGGCGACAACGTATTCGGGCGCTCGCCTCTCCTACCATGGAAATGGTGGGAGGACTCGCCACTGCCTGTATCCTTTATTTTGGCGGATATCAGGTGGTTAAAGGATACCTCTCTCCTGGGGATTTCTTCTCCTTCGTGGCAGCCTTTGCTATGATGTATAAACCAGTGCGAGAGCTCAACAAGCTCAATCAGTCGATTCAGGAGGGAATGGCGGCAGCGGTGAGAACCTTTGAGATTTTAGATTTTAAAGCAGAGGTGATAGATAAACCTGGGGCGAGGACACTTCCCAGAATCAAAGACCATATTGAATTCAGAAAGGTGTCCTTTCAGTATGATGAAGAACCTGTCTTAAAAAATATTAACTTACAAATAAAGGTGGGGGAGATTGTTGCTATCGCGGGTATCAGTGGTGTGGGAAAGTCTACCTTAGTAAACCTTATACCGCGCTTCTATGACGTGACTTCGGGTACCATCCTCATCGACGGCATCGATATCAGAGACGTCACCCTTCACTCTCTTCGAGAACAGATTGGAATCGTCACCCAGGAAATCATCCTCTTTAACGATACCATTAAGAACAACATCTCTTATGGCAGTCTAGGCAAACCAGAGCAGGAAATTATCGCCGCGGCCAGGGCAGCCAATGCCCATGAGTTCATCATGGATAATGCTCTAGGGTATAACGCGATCATCGGAGAGCGCGGGGTTAAGCTCTCTGGGGGCCAGCAACAGAGGATCGCCATTGCGCGAGCACTCCTTAAGAACCCTCCTATCCTTATCCTGGATGAAGCGACCTCTTCCCTTGACAGCAAATCAGAGGGAGAGGTGCAACTTGCCCTGGAAAAGCTTATGGAGGGACGTACTACCTTTATTATCGCCCACCGGCTCTCCACCATTAAGAAGGCACATCGCATTATCGTGCTCTCTGGTGGTGAGATGGTTGAAGAAGGCTCCCATAGCGAACTCATGGCACGCAAGGGAGAATACTACAAATTCTATACCCTGCAATTTCAGGCAATGGAAGATATCCCTCATTCAGATTTTATCTCCACCTCAGGAACAGCCTAGGAGCCTGTCGGAATACCCACTTGTAAGGAGGCTGTTGAAAAATGTTCAGATGCAAGGCGCACGAAATCCTGAGGAATGAGGCGTACTTGTGCAGTACGCTGCAATGACGAAGGATGAGTGCAACACAGCAGATGGACGTTTTTCAACAGCCTCCTAGTCACAACAGAAAATAGCTACCACACTCCGCTCATGTGCATTGATTGTTCACCAGAGTTCATCTGAAATATGATAGTTGATAGTTGATAGTTGGAATTTAATTATGTACCTCATCTATAACATACTCCTTATACTTGTCTCTCTCCTCCTAACACCCCTCATCCTCTGCGCACTTTCAAAAGAGAAATATAGAAGGGGACTTACTCAGAAACTGGGGTTCATACCTCCCTCCATACTCCTAAAACTCTCCGGTGAAAGACCGGTGTGGGTGCACGCCGTATCGGTAGGAGAGGTCATGGTTGCTCTCCCCCTCATCCAGGAAATTAAGAGGCGATACCCTTACCAGAAGGTGCTGCTCTCCACGGTTACCGTCACCGGAAACTATACCGCTACTCTTAAAACAAGAGAAGTTGATGCGGTAATCTATTTTACCTTCGACTACCCCTTCATCGTAAAGAGGGTTATAAAAAAAATACAGCCTAAACTTTTCATCACCCTTGAAACCGAAATCTGGCCCAACTTTTTAAGGGAGCTTCAACACAACGGCATCCCCTCCATAGTAATCAGCGGGAGGATTTCAAATAATTCCTATCACAAATATCGGTGGAGCCGTTTCTTCTTTAGCAGAGTGCTAAAAAACATTAACGCCTTTTGCATGCAAACAGAAGTAGATAGCAGAAGAATCATTGACATCGGAGCTCCCTCTGACCGAGTCATCACCATTGGCAATCTTAAGTTTGACCAAGAGGTAAGCCTCTTGAGCACGCAAGAAAAGGTAGCCCTCTATAAGCTGCTTAAGCTCAAGGAAAATCAAAAAATCTTTATCGCGGGAAGCACCCACCGAGGGGAGGAGGAAACGGTCGTTGAAGTCTTCAAACATCTTAAAAAGAGCTACCAGGACCTGCTCCTCATCCTCGCTCCCCGACATCCTGAACGATTTAGTGAAGTTGCCCACCTTCTCTCCCGTCACCATCTGTCGAGTATCAAACGAACGGAAATCGAAGCGGGCAATAGCAACAATCACTACGACGTTATCCTGCTTGATACTATTGGAGAGCTCTCTAAACTCTACAGCATCGGCACCATCATCTTTGTGGGAGGAAGCCTCGTTCCCATCGGGGGACATAACGTATTGGAACCCGTCGCCTACCGAAAACCGGTACTCTTTGGCCCCCACATGGAAAACTTCTCAGAGATCGCCAGGAGTTTAAGGGAAAGCGGTGGTGGTCTCCAAGTAGAAAGCCAAGAAGAGTTTCTTTCTCACGCAGAGGTGTTACTTAAAAATGACGACGTACGGGAAAAGTTAGGAGAACAGGCGTTCAAAGTAATAGCCAACAATCAGGGTGCTATTAAGAAAGCGATGGAGGTAATCGAAAGGCTTAAACCTTCAGAGTAGAAACGATGGATATCAGAACCTGGTATGAGCGCACAATCTATTCCTCCCCGTCTGAGATGAGTTTTGCTACCAGGATTTTTCTCTCCCCCTTTTATTTCATCTCTCTTATCTACCGTGTTTTCATCACGCTTAGACTCTCTCTCTACCGCATAGGAATGTTACCCTCACACCATCTCCCCTGCAAGGTAATCAGCGTGGGAAACATCACCGTGGGGGGAACGGGTAAGACACCGACGGTGATGTTTCTCGCTCACCTCTTGAAGGATCAGGGCAAGAAGGTAGCGGTGCTCAGTCGGGGATATAAGGGAAAACGTTCAAAGGAGATGGGGGTGGTATCAGATGGAAAAGAGGTATTTCTTGAGGTCCCGGATGCCGGTGATGAACCCTTCCTCCTCTCCCGCTCACTCCCCGGTGTACCGGTGATCATCGGTAAAAACAGGGTGCGCACCGGTCGCTATGCCCTTGAGCATTTCTCGCCTGAGGTAATGCTACTCGATGATGGATTTCAATACCTAAAACTTAAGCGAGACCTTGATATTCTTCTCATCGATCTCACCTCTGAATTTGGTAACGGTTACCTTCTCCCCAGGGGTGTGTTGAGAGAACCGCTCTCTTCTCTGAGCCGCGCCCATCTCTTCCTCCTCACTAAGAAAATGGAAACGAAAGACACCGAGGTGCTCATACGCACGATTAGATGGTATAAACCAGATGCAGAAGTTTTTTTTGCCCACTATGAAGTAACCCGCATCTTTACCTTACAAAAGGAAGAGGAAATTGATCCCGACTCTCTCAGAGGCAAAAAGGTAGTGGCACTCTCAGGGGTCGCTAACTCCTCCTACTTCACTCACCTCCTGCGAGAGCTTGGTATGGCAGTAGTGGGGGAGTTAAGACTACCTGACCACCACCACTATACCCTTAAGGATGCCACCACCTTGAGTCATTATCTCACTCACACTGACTTCATCATTACCACCGCAAAAGATTGGGTAAAGATGGGTGACCAGGCTTTTAAAAAATTACCTATACTTGTAGTTGAAATTGTGCTAAAGATACGCGACGAATCGTTGTTTAGAAACACACTTTTTAAGCATCTCTCATAGTGTGTACATAATGGATGACCGGACTCGGCTACTACAACTGCTCAAGGAAAAATCTTATGAAAAAAGAAAGGTGATCCTCTCCTCAGGGAAAGAGAGCACGTTCTATTTCGATGGTAAACAAACTACGCTCAATCCCGAAGGCTCCTATCTCACGGGGAAACTATTCCACCAGAGCATAAAACGCTCCCCCATTTCTGTAGAAGCAGTGGGTGGGATGACCTTGGGTGCTGATCCCATCGTCACCAGTATCGCCATCGTAAGCTTCTTAGAGGGAATCCCTCTTCCTGCCTTTATCATTAGAAAAGAACCCAAAAAACACGGAACGGGGAGGTGGATAGAGGGAATGGCTAACCTCCCCGCTCACGCGAAGGTTGCTATTGTAGAAGATGTGGTTACCACCGGCACCACCACCCTCAACGCCATCTCCAGGGCTGAAGAAGAAGGACTTACGGTAGTACGGGTTCTCACCCTGATTGATCGGGAAGAGGGAGGGCAGAAATTTCTTTCTGAAAAGGGGTATATACTTGAGTCGATATTCTCTCTCTCCGACTTCCAAGCATGAGCATCCACTTCCACACCTCTTACACTAGCTTTCCTCTCCTTACCTCATATAAGTAGGTACGTGATGCAAAAATATACACTCACCACACCCACCTCTCCACAGCAATTCACCGTCAACTACCATCAGGAGCTCAACCCCGAGCAACTTGAGGTGGTGATGAGTGGAAACGGTCCTATCTTGGTCATCGCGGGCGCAGGGAGCGGTAAAACCAGAACCATTACCTACCGTGTGGCCCGACTCATAGAATCTGGTGTGCATCCCTCACAGGTACTGCTGGTAACCTTCACCAACAAAGCAGCAAAAGAAATGCTCCATCGGGTAGAGCTACTGATTAAGATAAATATTAAAAAGTTGTGGGGAGGTACCTTTCATCACATCGCTAATCGTATTTTACGACATCACGCACCGGTGTTAGGCTACGACCATACTTTTACCATCTTAGACCAGCAGGACTCAAAGGAGCTCATCACCAGTTGCATCGCTGATCTTGGCTTTAAAACGAAGGAGAGACGATTCCCTCAGGGAGAGGTGGTGCGGGACATGATCAGCCTCTCCATCAACACCCAGCGCGCTCTTGACGGTATCATTGCTGATCGCTACCCCTTCTTCTATGAGCTCACCGACGAAGTCATCAAGGTAGCCCTCCACTATCAGAAGCGGAAGAAAAAAGGTGCCATGATGGATTTTGATGATCTCCTGCTCAACTGGCTCACCCTGCTCAGCGAGCACCCCTCGGTGCAGGAATACTACTCTCAGCAATTCCAGCACATCCTGGTCGATGAGTACCAAGACACCAACTACCTCCAAGCCGCCATCATTGACCTCCTTGCTCACCACCACCACAACCTGATGGTAGTGGGAGATGATGCTCAGAGCATCTATAGCTTCAGGGGGGCAAACTTTGCCAATATCATAGAGTTCCCCACGCGCTACCCCGAGGTGCGCACCTATAAGCTCGAAACTAACTACCGCAGCGTCCCGGAAATACTGGATCTTGCCAATGCCAGCATTATCAATAATCAACATCAGTTCCAAAAAAATCTCAGCTCAATTCGTGAGAGCGGTGTACAGCCAATCCTGGTTCCCTTCAATGATGTGATGCAGCAGGCAAGCTTCGTTGCCCAGCGCATCCTGGAGCTGCGCGACGAGGGAAGATCGCTCAACGAAATGGCGGTGCTCTATCGCGCCCACTACCACTGCATGGAACTGCAGATGGAGTTAACCCGCCGAGGTATCCCCTTTGAGGTGAGATCAGGGTTAAAATTTTTCGAACAAGCCCATATCAAAGATATCACCAGCTACCTGAAAGTCATGGTGAATCCCTTTGATGAGCTTGCCTGGAAGAGGATCACCAAGCTGCTACCCAAAATCGGAAATGCCACCGCTCACAAAATCTGGACTGCCCTCTCCTCCTCGCCCTCCCCTGTAAAAACCATGGGTTCAAAAGAGGTCGGCACACTCGTTCCTACCCCCGCCAAAGCCCACTGGAAAAAACTCACTACGCTCTTACATCACTTAAGTACCCCTGAGATTCTCAAGGTACCTGCCGAAATGATTCGCACCGTACTCACCGAAGAGTATGAAGTACACCTCAAGAGCACCTACCCTGACTATGAATCGCGCCTGGAAGACGTCAATCAACTCATGCACTTCTCGGAGCAGTACGCTTCTACCGAGGACTTTTTAAGTGAGCTCGCGCTCTTGAGCACTGTCGCTGCAGAGGGGGTAGAGGGGGGTGGATACGAAGACGAGCGGGTGAGATTATCTACTATTCACCAGGCCAAGGGATTAGAGTGGGATATTGTATTTATTATATGGTTGGTGGAAGGACGATTCCCTTCCATGAAGAGCTTAACTAACGCGGCGAACGAAGAAGAAGAGCGCAGATTATTCTACGTGGCGGTTACCAGGGCTCGAGATGAGCTCTACTTGGGGCACCCCCTGTGGGATTATAGCAGCTACAAATCTTCTACCCTCTTGAGGCCCTCCCGCTTTATTCAGGAAATACCCACTACCACCTACACCAAGTGGATGATAGAAGAGGAGTGGTAGCGTGTCAGTTACTCACTGAAGTTCTCTTTTCTCTCCCCCTGGGGGATTTTCACCGTAAAAGTACTTCCCTTGCCCTCTTCACTTTCAACCTCAATGGCGCCACCAAAGCCTTTCACAATTTTAAGGCTCAAGGGAAGTCCCAATCCCGTACCCTTGGACTTTGGCTTAGTGGTAAAAAAGGGATCGAAGATCTCGCTGATACTCTCTGAAGCAATACCCACCCCGGTATCCTGAAAGCAAATGCTAAGATACGCCCCCTCACTGATAGTGGTAATAGTGAGGGTACCTCCCTCTGGCATGGCATCAAATGCGTTATTAATGAGATTGATAAATACCTGCTTCATCTGAAAGGCATCAACTACCACCGGCGGCGATGCTCCCCCATAGCGTTCAACAATGGCCACTTTCTGTGATTTCGCTCGGTGGCTAACTAAAAGCAAGGTTTCCTTAAGGAGTTCCTTAAGATCAATTGCGTGAAGGTGTAGGTCTCCCGGGTAGAGAAAATTTAAGAGGCCCTTTATAATATTGCGGGCGCGGAGCGCCTCACCTTGGATAATAGTGAGATCACTCTTTCGAGGGTCATTATCATCCATGCTGTTTAATAAAAGAGACACATACCCCAGCACACTGGTGAGGGGAGTATTAATCTCGTGGGTGATATTGGCTGCTAATTCACCCAGTGCAGTTAATTTTGCGGCTTGAAAGAGCTGGGCCTGTGTCTTGTTGAGCTCGCGGTTAATCCTGGTGAGCTCCTCAATTTTTTGAAAGAGGTCGGTGACATCCTGAACGATGAACAACAATCCCTCGGTGTAACCACTTTCAATAAGATTAGTAATAACTATTCTCAGCACCTTATCCTTGTACCGTAAGGTCACCTTCTCACTACCGTAGTCTTTAGCCCTCAACAACCTACCCAAAATCTCTCGTACCTCTCTATGTCCACTAAAGAGGGCATCGATTGAGCAGCCTACCAGTTTCCTCTCCGGTGTTTCAAAAATCATTGCCCCCGCAGGATTGATACGCACTATGGTAAAGTCAGCATCAACTTCAATAACCCCCTCTCCCATAGTAGTAAACATTGCCTCATAGTGCCTCTGATACTGAAGAAAATCTTTAGTCACCGCTCGGGGAAAGAGCGCATCAATACCGAGCACCGGAGCTTTCGTGTCGGAGATCGTAACCCCTCCCTCCAGCTGCCTCAACACGGTAAGAATATCTTTCCTCATGCTCGCCATGGGTCCCTTGGCAATGTAGAAGTCAGCACCGATATCATCAAGGTGGGTGATATTTTCAGCAATGGTACCCGAAAGGATCACTATGGGGATATGAGAAGAACGCTGGTCTTCTTTAATATAGCGACACACCCTCGCACCGTCTACCTTAGGAATCATCAGGTCCAAAAAAACGCAATGGCACGGTTGTTGTTTAACGATTCCCAGCACATCTATACCACTATAGGCTTTCACTATCTGATAACCCTCTTCCACCATAATCTGACCTATCGAGTCTATGAAAGAGGGGCTGCTATCAGCAATGAGAACATTTTTTGAATGCATAGGTATAAGCTTCCCACTTATAAAACTTTAAAAAGTGCCGAGTACTGAGTAATGAGTACCGAGAAAAACCCAAAATCAGGGTTCAAGGATTCAAGTGCCGGCACGCTCGCAGGCTGGCAAACTTTTATAACCCGTAACGCGCAACATCTAAAATTTATTCTTTGAAGCATGAGATTGCTTCGTCGTCCCAAAAT
>CAYYOQ010000077.1:0-8921 GCA_964473235.1 uncultured Thermodesulfobacteriota bacterium
TTTTGAAAGGAGAACTTTATGGCACTCAGTAAAGAACTTTTAGAGATTTTAGCTTGTCCCAAGTGTGTGAGGGAACCAGGCTGCACGGGTGATCTGGAGTACCGTGAGCAGGAGCAACAGCTTGTATGCCATCACTGCAAACTTATGTATCACATCAAGGATGATATACCCATTATGTTGATTGACGAGGCGACACCTTTGGAGTGATGGTCTTTTCCTCTAGGGTAAATGCTCGAAGGATTTAGTGGGAAGGTGGAAACAGTGAGTTACTGAAACTTTTTAAGGCGAGAAGAGGGGGGTGCCTTTTAATAGAGTAACTCCTTGGCGGAAGAGGTAAACATTTTTGTGGTGAGGTTAATGAAACTCCATTTTACTTTGCGTAATCGTAGAAGCGCACTATATCTCTTCCTATTTTTTTCAAAGAGCGTCGCGGTGTCGCTATCGTAATTAAAATACTCCTTAAAAAATATCATTTGATCTGTTCTGGTAATTTTCCCGCCCTTAAGCCTCAACTTCTCAATGGAACGATTAAAACGGAGAAGATTTTTTATTCTTTCTCTTGGGCTCAGCTTCTTTTTAATAACTGCTTTATCAAAATCAATAATATAGATTTCTGGTAGTTCATCTGCCCTCTGTTGTATGAGAATATTTTTAAGGTGTAAATCACAGTGGTAGATACCTGCGTGGTGCATTTTAAAGATTGCCTTGGCAAGGGATTGAAAAAGGTATTTCTTTTCTCTGAACCGTTGTTCTGGTGAGCAGTGCTGCAGGGTATTACAATAAGAGATCACGTCGATGCTCTCGGGAAGTTCTTTGGAAAAGAGGTAAGCCTTATAGAATGGTCCGACTAATGTATGTTGTGCAGCTGCGATGATCTCCGTAGTTTTAATACCTTTTTGTAGAATCTCTCTATTGGTAACCATCTCATTGAAAGGACGGTTACGTTGCCAGAAGATATCTTTGGTGAGGAATCTTATCAGACCGCCACGCAGGCAATGCTTGACTATCATTTTTATACCGTTGCTGCCCTGAAGGGGAATGGAGGAAAGGAAGCCGCGACCTTTAAGATGTACCGCCAAAGAAGAGTTCTGAGCTATGAGGGTATGAGGCCTTAGGATGCCTTGTGTGAGTAGAGATTCCTTAAGGTCGTTTTTTATGAGGAGGCTGATCTTACCATCAGTGATGAGGGAACACCCTTCTGGTACAATGAATACTTTTGCCATGACAGGAAATTGTAGAGGAATAGTTAATGGTTAGCGTTAGGTTGAAGATAGCAGAAGGGTGCTGCTTTCGCAAGGTTTTTTACTATCATCAAGAGGTGGGGGGTAACCAAGGGGAGATAGTGATTTTTCTAACTCAGGCAACTTTACTGGTGATTCTTGAAACCACCTTCTTTTTTAATGTCTTATCCTTTTCCGTTACTCTAAACTTCTTTACTTTTATTTCTGCAATGAAATTCTCTATGAGCTTAGGGTCAGCATCTTCTACATAAATTCTCACGGAGTGAGAATCCCAGGAAGAATCAAATGATAGAACCCTTTTACAAACCTCACATTGTTCACGGGGGTCATCAATATCGTGATGAATGTGAATATGACCACAATAACAACAAATTACCTTAAAGGCTCTTTCCAATGGAGATCATCTCCTCTTAAAGGCGACCAATCGCTTAATGGACATACCTATTTAACGTTTTGTATTTTAACATGTTCTTTTTATTTTTACAAGTTATGATTGTACTTAAATGCAAGTGATAATAAAATATATTTATAAATCAACAACATATCATAAAAGTAGTGGTAGGTAAAGAATTTCTACTAGTATATTCATGAAGAATTAGTATAGATCTGGAACTTATTTTATATTATTTTTTGAAGAGGTTAATAAATTTTTGAAAGGTTTTCCTAGAGAGTGGGGAGAGTGTTTTACTGCATTGATTAAACCAGGTGAGAAAAAAGGGCGGGGATTCTTGATTTGCCTTGATAAATAAATATACGCCAAGAATTCCCATTAAAATATTGGGCATCCACATTATTAAAAATGGGGAAGTCTTTCCATTTTTTCCTAGTGACTCAGTAGTTATTAAAAGGAAATAGTAACTGAAAAGGATAATAATACTTATTATAAATCCATATGATTTCCCCCCCCTCATTTTTCTTATGCCTAGTGGTATTCCGATTAAAACCAAAATAAAACATGCAGAGGGTATGATAAATTTTTTATAATATTCCACTTTTAGTGCATTAATTTTTGGATTGTCTTTAAGGGTGTTGATGATTGCTTCTTTGAGAGATAAGAGGCTCATTTCTCTATAGTCACTCTTTTCTCTTTTAACTTCGGAGAGGGCAGTTTTAAGGTCAAGATTTATGTCGTAGGTAGAGAAATTTCCTATTTGATAAGATTGAAAGTCTTTTCCCGCTCGATGAAAGTACCCATCGAATAACCTAAGGCTAATCACCATAGATTTGGGATCAGAAGAGATGTAACCTTCTTTCGCCACAATAGTAGTTGAAATGAGAGGATCGCGCTTGTCAGTGATGAATAAACCCCTCATCATACCTCCCTTGACCGATACCTTGTCGACATAAATAACCATTCCCTCAAATTCATCGCTAAAAACCCTCTCTTGAATACCTACCTCTAATTGATTTTTGGCAATTTCAAAAGCGAGGTTTCTCAGGTTTTTAAACCCCCAGGGATAGGCATAGAGGGTGAGGATCAGGGTTAGAAAGGAGGCGAGGGAAGCAAACAGCCCTATGGGAATAGCAATCTGATAGAGGCTGATGCCAGATGATTTCATGGCGATAATCTCACCATCGGATGATAATCTTCCTAGACTCAGAAGGATGGTGAGGAGGAGTGACATGGGAACGATGTATACAAAGAATGGGATCAATATATAGGTAATAAGTCGCACAATATCAAAAATACTTAGTCCTTTATTTAGAAATAAATCAGCGAGTTTCATCATTCTTCCCATCAACATAATAATAGTAAATGTCAGAAGACTGATGATAAAAAAACTGAGGAGTTCTTTGAAAATGTACCGGTTGAGGATGCTTCGCGTGGCCATTACTGTCTAATTACCCCTTGCGTAGAATACTAGTAAAGTGCTGCTTTTGCCAATGATAAAATTGTTTTTAACACAAAACTAATAAAATTTCATTACATTTCATTCCTGTTGAGCAGGGCATGCACCATGGTAATGAAAGGATAATGCGGACAGTGGTAATGAACGATAAGATAATAAAAAAAGGCTCTCTTGGTGTTAAAGGAGAACCTTTTAAAAGTGAAGGGTTGGATGAATGCTATTGAAAGAAGTAGCTTATCCCACACAATGCAAAGTGGTGGTTAATACCGCTGTTATCATCAGAGATACTGGCATTTGACAGGTGACGGAATCGGTAGCCTCCCGTGAGCGCAAAGCTTTCATTTAAGAAGAACTGTAAACCTGCACCCACTTGAGGGATAAAGTTATACTGGGTTCCTTGTTCTTCCGTATGCTGGGTGGTATAGATTGCACCCACGCCTCCTTCAAGATAAGGGGCAATGTGTGAAGTTAATTTATCTGAGTATTTGAGCAGGAAAGAGCATCCCACCTCTGCGTTAGCATTGGGACTGATTACCACATTGATTAAGGGTTCGGTAACAAATTCTATGGTACCTCTCGGTCTGATATGTAGGTATTCAGCGGCAGGGTTGATATCAAAACCAATCTGGGGGAGGAAAGGAATAACCTGGTAATCTGATTGGTTATTAATTGATGCTGTTCCAAAACCGGTAAGGAGCCCTATTTCTCTTAACCATTTGTGAGACCGCTCAGGTGCTGAAGTTTCTTCTGAACACACAGGCACCACTGCAAAGACCACAAGCATCCAAAACAAGATACACACACATGAAATTTTCCTTCCCATAGTTCCTCCCCTTTCCTTTGGGTCGTTGAAATAGGTGCGATGAAAGAACTTTATAAAAGCAGATAATAGAATACAAATTCAAAAAATTATCACAGTTTTTTTTAAAAAAGCAATAACTATTTTATGTTTTTTTAAAAAATTATAGAAATAGATCGGTATTCATAGAACTATACTTTAGTTAAATTTTTTAAATTTAAATAGCATGAGTGGTAAGGTGGAGGTGACTATGGGGTATCGAGGGGTGGTTGCTTAGGTAGGATAATGGTAAAGGTACTTCCTTTTCCTAATTCGCTCTTCACTATGATCTTACCTTGGTGGGCTTCTACAATCCATCTACAGATGCTTAAGCCCAGTCCCGTCCCACCAGTAGCTTTTGAGCGTGACTTGTCTACTCGATAGAAGCGGTCAAAAATATAGGGTAAGTCTTCATCTCTCATTCCAATTCCTGAATCCTCTATCACTGCGTGAACCTGCTCACCTTGATTCCTTAAAGATAGTTTTATAGTTCCTCCTGAAGGTGTATATTTGATTGCGTTGTCAATAAAGTTGCTAAAAAGTTGCTGTAGCTTAGTCTTGTCTCCTTTCAGCTCAACGTCTTCAATATGAGGCAAGGTGAAGGAGATGGATTTTTGATCAGCGAGCACTTTAAACAGATCGTAGAGATTTACTATAAGCTTATCTAATCGCAGTGGAGTCAGTGCTACAAGGGGCTTTTCTCCCGCATCAACTTTGGAGAGAAGAAGCAGGTCTTCAATCATTTTGTTAAGGGAATTGAAGGTCTCTAAATTTCTTGCTAACACACTATGGTACTCTACTGAAGATCTCTCCTGGGAGAGGGTGACTTCTGTTTCACCCTTGAGAGAGCAGAGCGGACTTCTCAATTCGTGAGCTACATCAGCGGTGAACTGTGCCATTTTTCTAAATGAATCGTCGAGACGGGCAATCATGTCATTGATAGTACTCACCAGGTGGTCAATTTCGTCTCCACTGTGGGGTGAAAGTAATCTCTGGGTGAGACTGGTGGCAGTAATTTGATTCGTTGCTTTTATAATCGTGCTAATGGGTGAAAGACCTCTGCGTGCCAAAAGCCAACCGCCAAGAGCGCCGAACAGGAGCGTAATGCCTATTGCGACGAGGATATTCCGAAGAAAATTATTCATAGTTTTTTCAATGAATTTTAGATGTGTCGCAATTTGAATGATATACGTCAGATGGTCTTCTATAAAAATGGGGGTGCTTCGAACTAGGTAGATGTGCCGTTGACCAGGCAGCGAGAGGGTATCAGTGGTTGCTTTTCTTTTGAGAGCATTCTTTACCACGTGGTCATCGAAGGATGTTTTAATTGATTCTGTTCCTTGGGAGCCAAAGATTACCTTTCCTTCCGCATTGAGTATGCGGTAGTGGAGTGGATAGAATTTTCTTTTTAGGATCTCTTTGTCAAAACCCTTTTGGATCAATTCTAATTCTTGAACAGAATCATAGTTATAAAAATATCCTATTAACTCTCTCGTCTCATCAGCCAGAAACCTGTCGATTTCTTTGAGGAGAGTATGTTCCAGCCTGAAATAGAGGAACGTACAAATGCAGAGTGCCATAAGGAGAAAGGCGCAGGTGTTGAAAACGGTGAGCTTGAAGTCGAGTCTCTTATAAAGCTTAATCGCCTTCTTTGAAGACATAGCCAACACCCTTGATGGTATGGATCAGTGGGGGGTTGAAATCCTTGTCGATCTTATTTCTCAGGTGGTTGATGTGCACATCGATTACGTTAGTAATAGTGTCAAAATGGTAATCCCACACATGTTCTGAAATCATGGTACGAGTCACCACCTGTCCCTTATTGAGCACAAGATATTCTAAGAGTAAATATTCTTTAGGGGTGAGTTCAATCTTGTGATCACCTCTGCACACTTCATGGGTTACCATATTGAGCCTCAAATCGGCTACGGCTATCTCCGTTTTTTTCTCAGACGTTCCCCTCCTCATGAGGGCTCTGATACGTGCAAGTAATTCATTGAAGGAGAATGGTTTTACCAGATAGTCATCGGCTCCTGAGTCCAGACCCAAAACAATATCCGAAGTTTTATCCTTAGCGGTGAGAAAAAACACGGGGCAGGTGATACCATGCTTTCTGATGCCTTGTAGCAGTTCAATACCATCCATTTTAGGAAGCATGATGTCTAAGATGATGAGATCATATTTTTCCTGTGTAGCGAGATAAAAACCTTCAGCGCCATCGTAGGCGACATCAACTACATAGTGATTCTCTTTCAAGCCCTTTTTTATAAAATGGGCTACCCGTTTGTCGTCTTCAACAAGCAAAATCTTCATGGTGTCACCACTGCTTCTCGCACTACCACATAATGTTCTTCTTGTGTACGAGATGTGTAGATAATAATTTATACCACATGCTCACACTAATTGGAATGTTTATATTCAGGTTATCGGCGTGGTGTGCAGTACTTGTTTTATTATATAAAAAAAGAACACACGAAGCTCGCCTAGAAGATAAATAATTTTTGCAGAGGGAGGGAGAACGAAACAGAGTTGTCTTGAAAGGAAGAATCTGGTAGTATAGTAAGAATTACCACAAGAAATAATAGTAGCAGTTACTGATAGTATATGAGTATAAAACATTCTTTACCCGTAACACCTCACAAGATTCTCATCATACGCTTAAGTGCAATCGGAGATGTGGTGAGGACACTTCCTGCCTTGAGGGCTTTACGGAGCACCTTTCCCTCATCCTACATTGCGTGGGTAGTAGAGGAAAATGCCCAGGATTTGTTGCAAGGGCATCCTGACCTGAACCGGCTTTTGGTGTTTAAGAGAAAAAAGTTGAGAAGAGGGTTTCGGAGCATAGGTGAGTTTTTTAGTTCGTGTGGTGAGCTATTAGATTTTTTAAGGGAATTGAGAAGGGAGCACTTCGATTTAGTGCTCGATTTTCATGGCATTTTAAAAAGCGGAGTAATCAGTTTCTTGAGTGGGTCACCTCTGCGAGTGGGATGGAGCCGAGGTTATACTAAGGAAGGTAATTTCCTTTTTAATAATTATCACGTTGTACTGAGCACCAGTACAATGAGTAGGTTTGAGAGAAATCTCATGTTCATCCGTTTTCTTGGTATTAACAGTGTAGAGCAGGAACCGATTATCCCCATAACCGATGGGGATAAGGGTTACATAGAGCATTTCTTTAAAGAGCAGGGGTTACCTAACCATACGCCGCTGATTGCCATCCATCCCGGAACCAGTCTTAAGACTTCCTATAAGCGATGGGAGACCTCATCTTATACGACGGTTGCTGACATGTTAATTGAAAAAATTCACGCCTCTATCGTCTGGACCTGGGGAGGTGGAGAATTGGCGATGGTAGAGGATATCGTAAAGAGCATGAGACATAGGTCGACTATTGCCTGCAAAACAGAGAATTTGAGGCAATTGGCTGAACTGTTTCGCAGGTGTGACCTTTTTGTGGGGTGTGATAGCGGTCCTATGCACATTGCTTCCTTGGTTAAAACACCAGTAGTGGTACTCTTTGGCCCTACTGACCCAGTAGTGAATGCTCCCTATCAGAACAATCCCCACCTTGTGCTTAGGAAAGATTTACCATGCAGCCCCTGCAGGAAGAGAAATTGTGAGAGTGTAGAGTGTATGCGCATGATTACGCCTGATGAGGTGTGTAATGCAGCCATAACCCTCCTTAAAGAGAGGGTAGCGTATCGAACCTCATAACTGAAGATTGATGACGATGAAGATAGTACTTCCCCGCAGTAACATTAAAAGGGTGCTCATCAGGGGGGTAAATTGGATTGGTGATACTATCATTACGCTTCCTGCCGTGAGGGGGATTCGGGAGGCATTTCCTGAGGCACACCTTGCGGTTTTAGCGTTACCACACGTATCATCACTATTTGAAAGGTGTAGTTTCATAGATGAGCTTATCCCCTATCCCCAGGGGAAAGGCCTACATCTTATTAACGGTGAGAGGATACTCACACACCATATGAGGCGGAAACGGTTCGACCTCGCGGTAATTTTACCACGTTCGTTTCGATCTGCACTGATTCCCTTTGTGGCAAGGATTCCCTTCCGAGTTGGGTACAGTGCTTACCTGCGAGCTCCCCTTTTAACTCACGCGCTCGATGAGCGCAAAGAATTGCTCCACTGCCACCAAGTGGAGTATTTTTACCATATTGCGAGCTCGCTGGGGGCTTCTTCTTCCTATGAGCTACCAGTCTTAGAAGTGGGTGAAGGAGAAAATACATGGGCAGAAGCGCTTTTAAAAAAGCGAGGGATAGGGGAAAAACGCCTCTTAATAGGTATTAATCCTGGCTCAACCTATGGAACTGCTAAGTGCTGGTTCTCTGAGAGATTCTTAGAGCTTGCCCGTCGTCTGATCAACCGTACCCATGCTGCCATCGTGTTAGTGGGTGGAAGGGACAATGCATCGTTGATTCACTCTATTGCCGCTCACCTTAATGGACAGGTTATTGAGGCAGTGGGAGAGGATTTACTAAACGTTGCTGCTCTGGTGAAAAAGTGTCGTCTTTTGATTACCAATGATACTGGTCCCATGCATATTGCTGCAGCCGTGGGAACAACGGTGGTTGCCCTCTTTGGTTCAACCAATCCTCTCACCACTTCACCACTAGGCAGAGGACATCATATCGTCAGAAAGGCGGTTTCCTGTAGCCCTTGCTTGAAGAGAGAATGTCCAGAGGATCACCGTTGTATGAGTCTCATCACCGTGGATGAGGTTGAGAAGGTAGTAGTGGAGACGCTTGAGCATGCTCATGCCAACACTAGGTGAACGCACGAGGGCGAGCACATCAGCCTCTTACCGCTGATCATGAGACCACCCTTTAAATTCCTTGAGACCTATTTCATCAAGAGAGGTTTCTTGGATGGCGTGCCAGGGTTTATCATTGCGGTTGCCTCATCTTTCTACGTCTTTTTCAGGCATGCAAAACTCTGGGAGCTCGAGAAAACTCAACGATAGATTTCCTCGCA
>CAYYOQ010000078.1:0-8916 GCA_964473235.1 uncultured Thermodesulfobacteriota bacterium
GAGAGAGGCAATAGCTTCCCTCATGGTTTCCGCCTGTCCACCCTCAAGGAGACTATACCCTTGAGGCATCACAGGCTGCGCTACCTTTTTGCTCTCACCCAACGCCTCACCTAAGGTCTTCCCCTCAAGGTTCCCGTAAATGGTGGAACTGCGCATACGATCCTTTCTATTGATAACATCAGGACCCACTGCCTCTTTAATCTGTACCACATTACTTAATTGAACGAGCGCATTAGTGGAGGTTCTGACCAAGAGGTGGGAAATATCCTCTGGCTTCTCTCTCTGGAGGGGGACCAGTCGGACACGTACATCATAGCTCTTTCCCCCCTCCTTGTACTTACCCACGTCTTCTCCACCAATCAGGGTATTGACCGCCGAGGCAATGGTACGAACATCTACCCCGAGATCACCTGCCTTATTACGGTCAATGTAGATACGCACCTCCGGTTTGGTAACCTTCATATCAGTGTCTACATCCACAATCCCTGGGATATCCCTTACCTTTTGTACCACCGTTTCAGATATCCTATGCAGTTCCTGGAGTTGGTTCCCCTTGATATCAAACTGCAGAGGGGAACTCCTCTCCCCATGCACACCTCCAATGGCAATATCTTCTACATTGGTCAACAGGCCGGGGATTTTTGCAAATTCTTTACGGACTGCCCCCATCACCTCCTGCTGCGTTTTCTTGCGCTTTCCTGCGGCAGCCAGTTGCACAAAAAGCATTCCCCGATTGGGCTCATTGCGCTGAAATCCCCCCACCGCAGCGAATACCGTACTCACCTCAGGAAACTTCCGCAGCACCGCTTCCATCTCAGCCATCTTTCTGTCAGAAAACTCCAGAGATGAACCAACGGGAGTTTGAAACTGAATGAAGAAGTCACTTCGGTCCTCAGAGGTGATAAGCTCCTTTTTGAGTATGCCAAAACAGAGCGCGCTCACCACCAGCGTCCCCACAAAACTGATGAGGGAAAACCACACCCGGTACTTAAAACTCCTGAGACAGATTTTCTCCAGTGTCTTCCGGTAGGCTTCCTCGGTGGTACGAAACATGGTCTCCAACAGTTCATACATCCTCCCGTGCTTTTTAATCACTATGAGATAACGGGAACAGAGCACAGGAGTTACGGTTAACGCGACAAACAGAGAAATCAAGACGGCAGCCGCCACCGAGATGCCAAACTGAAAGTAAAACCTCCCGATCATACCCTTAATGAACGCCACGGGAAGAAAGACGGCAACGATGGAGAGAGTTGCCGCAGTAGCCGCAAAGGCAATTTCGCTTGTTCCCTCATGCGCTGCCTGCACCGGGGGTTTCCCCATCTCCGCATGGCGAAAGATATTCTCTAAGACCACAATCGCATCATCCACCACCAACCCCACGCAGAGAGAGAGTGCGAGCATGGTCATGCTATTGATGGTGAATCCCAAGGCATGCATGACGCAAAAAGAACCGATGAGGGAGGTAGGAATCGCCAGTGCAATAATCAAGGTAGCGCGTATAGTTCTCAAAAAGAGAAAGATTACCAATGCCGCTAAAAAAGCCCCATAGAGCAGATCAAACTGCACATCAGCAATAGATTGTTTAATAAAAGTAGAAGAATCATAGCACGTGTCAATCTTTATCTGGGGAACTACTCTCTGAATCTCTTTAAGTTTTTCCTTGATCCTGTTGGCAACCTCTACATTGTTTGCCCCTGAACGGGGAACAATCCCCATCCCTATGGTAGGCTCTCCTTGGAAACGACCCAGCGATCGCTTGTCCTCCATTCCATCTTCCGCCACACCAACGTCAGACAGACGCACTGGCGAACCCTCTCGAAAGGTAATAATCAAGCTGTTGAACTCAGCCGGACTCTGAAATTCTCCCATAGTCCTTACGGTGAGCTCTCGAACGGGGTTCTCAATCTTGCCTGCGGGGATCTCTATATTCTTAGTTAAAAGAGCTTGCTTCACCTCCTCAGCGGTGACGTGATACGCTTCCATCTTCCGGGCATCGAGCCAGATTCGAACCTCGCGTTTTCTCAAACCAGGCAGGAAGATATTGCCAACCCCCGGTAGGGTTTCTAACATGGGTTTGACCACATCTTCTGCAATCATGCTCAACTCCAGCTTGCCCATCGTCCCGCTTACGCTCAGCCACATAATGGGCCTGGCACTGATATCCACCTTTCCAATGACCGGTGGATCCATATCCTTAGGAAGGGTATACTGCGCGCGGGAGATCTTGTCCCGGACATCCTGGGCAGCAACATCAATGTCTGTCTCCAATTCGAACTCAATAATTACCTGGGAAACACTCTGGCTGCTGTGAGAGGTAATGTGGCGCACCCCCTCAACGCTACTGATCGCATCTTCCAAGGGATCGGTTACCTCAGTCTCCACAACTTCTGGGCTCGCCCCCTCCAGGGTAGCAGTCACCGTCACAATAGGAAAATCTATGTTAGGGTAGAGATCTACCCCCATGCGCTGCCGGCTGATTAAGCCAAAAAGCAGCAGTGCCCCAATCATCATGGTAGCAAACACCGGGCGCTTAATCGATACATCTGATAGAAACATACTTCTTCCCTCTATAACTGTGGTGTAGAAGGTGCGATGCTCACCTTACTGCCCTCGGTGAGTTCGCTCAAACCAGACACCACCATGATATCATCTCTCCCCACACCCTCGAGAATTTCAACCTTCCTCTCAAATCTCTTGCCGGGCATGACAGATTTAAATTGTATCTTTTCCCCCTGCACGGTGAGCACCACAAATTGCTCTTCCCTCATCACCACCGCTCCCTCAGGAAGCACCATTGCCTGTTCATTGACGTCCGTAAGTAGTTTCACATCCACAAAAAAACCTGGTTTTAACCGGTAGTCCTTGTTCTCAACCTTTGCTTTCACCTCCAGTGTCCTGGTAGCAAGGTTTACGGTGGGGCTTATGAAATATACACTTCCGGTAAACACCTCTCCCGGGAAGGCTTTCGCTTTCACTGCTACTGTCTGCCCCATGCGCACCTGACCAGAAAATTTCTCTGGAAGGGTGAAGGTAAGTTTCAAGGGATTGATTTCCACTACCTTGAGGAGCTCAGCTCCCACCTTCACATACTCGCCCTCGCTCCCCATCCGCTCGCTCACCACGCCATCAAGTGGTGCTACAATCTCTGTATCATTGAGAGATCTCTGGTACCGCTTGAGCTTGGCCCTCACGTTTTCCACCATAGCCTTACCTAAATGAAATTTGGTAAAGGTATCATCATATCGCTGTTGGTCTACCACCTTTTCACTTAAGAGCTGTTCCATCCGACTCAAGGAACCTTTAGCATTCTTCAATGTCGCCTCAGCCTCTCTCAAGGATGCTTCCGTCTCCTCTACTTGTAGACGAAATTTCTCGTCATCAATCTTGATGAGTAGATCTCCTCTCTTCACCTGATCTCCCTCATCAACGAACCGTTGTTTGATAATACCCTCTACCTCCGTACTGATAGTCACCTCATCCTCAGGCAGGAAGCTTCCTACCGCCTCCAGATAGTGTTCAACTCTTTCGAAGGCTACCTTGGTGACCTCTACCGGGAAAATCTTCGCCTGCTCAGCGTTTTCCCCTGTGCTTCCATAATTGTGGTTCTCTCCATCCCGTGTCAACCAGAATATCACTACTAGTAAAAGCATCACCACCGGTATCACTATTTTCAGTCTCATTTTTCCTGGTCTTTGCATAATCGGGTAAATCATTTTTCGCATCTTGTCCATCTCATTACTCACTATGGTTCAAGGTGGTTATAGTAAAATGAGAAGCCCTCCACTCCGGATGAAACTTCTTGAGGAGATGATGCTCATGGAAGTTAATCACTCCTATCTCTCCAAATCCGATTCTTCAATACTCCTCATCATCTTCACCAGTATAGCCTCTAGGTGGGCAATCTCTTTGGTAGAGAGATCTTTGGTAATCTTCTCTAACACCTGTTGTTTGGTGGTAGAGAGCCGTTCCTCCATATTCCGCCCCTGGGGGGTAATCACTACCCTCACCACCCTTCGATCGCGAGGATCTCCCTTTCGCTTCACCAGCATCTTTTTTTCCATCCGGTCAATCACCCCGGTGATGGTTGGTCCATCCCTTGATACCCTCCTGCCAAGTTCACTGAGTAAAAGACCATCTTCACCCAAAAGGATCATCAGCACCTCAAACTGACAGGGGGTTAAATCAAACTCCTTGAGCTTTTTATCGTAGCTACGCCTCAGCGTTCGATGGAGTATACTCATTAAATGACCGGCTCGCTCTAACTTTGCTATCATATCTTATACCTCCCTTGCGTTAGTTTATGGAAATATCATTTTCTCGTAACATGATACCCTTGACCCGGGAGAGATCAGCTATAGATTTTTCATAATCAGTACGCGAGAGTGCTTCTCTACTCTCTGCTTTGGCAAGCTCATCCTGGAACTCGAGTAAATCATGGGCGGTGGAAAGACCAACTTCAAATTTCTTCTCCTCCGCCTTCAATCTTTCTTGCGCTAATATTCGAGTTGCCTTTGCCCCATCAACCCTCTCTATGTTAGTTACAATTTGCCTCACCGCCCCTCTCACCTCATTAATGATGTTGTTCTCCAAATCCTTTAAAAAGGTTGCGGCTTGCGCAGCCTCTATCTTTGCCTTGGAGTACTGGCTCTTGGCAGTTCGGTTTCCTAAAGGGAATTCAATCTTCATCCCAATTATATAATTATAGTAGTCGCCTGACGCCATGCTGTCTGCTACATCATCCCAGTGTCGTGACAAGTTTATTGTCTGTCCAGTTCCCCCCCCCATAAAGCTCGCAGCATCCGGATTGGTACGGCCTCCCAGCCCCATGGTACCAATGGTACCAATGACATCCACCCTGGGGAGCGTTTGATTTTTAGTGTATTTTACCATTATATTCCTTGCCTCAATATCCGTTTTTGCCTGCAGATAGTCGGGACGGTTCTCAAAAGCTTCTTTCATACTCCCCATCAGTTCCTCTTTAACAACGGTAGTGCGTGGCTCATCAGCGGGAATAATGATGAGATCCCAATACTGTTCTTTCTCATAGAAATTTAAGGCTGACTTTAATTTATCCTCGGTATCCCTCACTAAGTCCCGTGCGACAATCAACTCTTGCTTTCTCTCTGCCACCTCCGCCTCAGCCTGGTAAATTTCGATGGGTGCGAGGGTGCCTGCCTCAATTTTGATCCTGAACTCTCTCAAAAGGTCTTCGGCTGCCTTAACTGACTTTTCCCTTGCCTCTACATCCTTTATTTGAAAAAAGAGATTCCAGTAGTATGTCTGAATTTGATAGAGGATACTGCTGACCTGATTTTCAAATTGCTGCTTAGATATTTTAAAGTTGAGGTTGGCTATTTTGATCATGCTCTTCCCAATATCTATGCCGAAATCTTTGAGTAGCGGTTGAACAAGTGAGAGGTTAAGTTCTGATTTGTACTGAGGAACCAGTGTTTGGAAGGAGAAATCCGTCTTTGAATCAGCCGAGTTCCACTTCAGTTCAGCCGATGTCCCAGACACAAACCTCTTAGTCACATCTACTCCCAGATTGTAATTTTCCTGATAGACAGTGTCTTTCCCTCCCCCTTGGAGAATATTACCAACTTGGGTTACCTTTCTATCCTTGCTGTACTGGAGAGACACATTAGGATCATACATTCCCTCTTCCCGGGCAATTCCCGTTTCTGAAGCCTTGGGGCTAAAACTCTCAAAGGCAATCTGGAGATTGTTCTTGATGGCAAGGACCATCACACTCTTGAGCGGTAGTTTTATCGTGTTATCTACCACCGGGCCCATTTCTTCTTTACCCTCTTCCTGAGCACATGCATCGTGAGAGAGGTATGAGGAAACGGTAACCGTAAAAAGGAAGATGGAGGAGATATACCAGATGAACACAAAACCTTTCATGTCTTTGAGATGACGTTTTACCACCATACAATCCCCCTTTTAAAAAAATTTGGTTTCTTGATAAATTTATTGCAACCAACTCATTTGTATGCTAATCATTACAAACAATAAATGCTCATGTCAATAGATAAAAATAACATTTTTTTATGAATGTTGCACTTTCTGGGAAAAATTTTGCACTAGTGATTTCCCCGTAGGCCTGTACCCTTGTGGGAAACCATAGCTTCCTACTGTGCCCCCTATCAGTTCACAGAAGTACCTGATTCCAAACCTATGCGGGGTACCCACTCTGAGGTAGTAAAAATTATTGAGCACTATGGACACTGCTGTTATTGAGCTTTGTGACTTAAAAAAATACTTTAAAGAAGTGAGGGCGGTCGATGGAGTATCTTTTGCCATTGCGCAAGGAGAAATCTTTGGCTTACTAGGCCCTAACGGGGCTGGAAAAACCACCATTCTCAATCTCCTCTGTACCCTCTTGAAACCCACCTCTGGAACCGCTACCATCTGTCACTATGATATAAGAAAAAATAAAGATGAGGTTCGCAAGAGCATCGGTATTGTATTTCAAGATCCCAGTCTCGATGATCAGCTCACTGCGTTGGAAAATCTTGATTTTCATGGAAGACTCTACCATATCCCCAAAGTGGTAAGGAGAGAGAAGATAGAAGAACTTCTCACCCTCGTTGAATTGAGGGATAAAAAACATGTTCTGGTCAAGAATTTTTCCGGCGGTATGAAGAGACGGTTGGAAATTGCTCGAGGATTGCTTCACCAACCCCAGGTGCTTTTCCTAGATGAACCGACCCTAGGACTCGATCCCCAAACCCGGCGTCATATCTGGGAATACATCAAGAAGCTAAACCACGATACCACGGTTACCATCATCCTCACCACCCACTATATGGAGGAAGCCGATGAACTCTGCCACCGGATAGCTATCATTGATCGAGGAAAGATTGCCGCCATCGATACCCCTGCCCAACTCAAAAAACAGATCGGGGGAGAGGTGATCTCACTTAAAACTGATGATGAATTTCTCCCCGAGTATCCTTGGATCAAAAGTATCAATACGCACGATGGACACCTCAATCTCACGGTAGAGGAAGCCGATCAGAAACTCTCTCTACTCATGAGAATCGCACAGGAGAAGGGAATCAGTATCGACTCGGTGACCATTCATAAACCCACACTTGAAGATGTCTTTCTCCACTTCACAGGAAAAACCATGCGAGAAGAAGAAACAAGCTGGGCTGATGAGGTGAGGATTCGGAGGAGAAGCTCATGATGAATCTCGATGCCATTTACACACTATGGCTCAGAGAGATGAAACGATTTATTCGCTCGAGAAGCAGAATTATAGGAAGTCTTGCCTTTCCTCTCTTTATTCTGGTCATTATTGGCACTGGGCTTAACACCGTACTCACTTTTGGCAGACTAAGTTACAACCAATTTCTTGCTCCTGGATTGATTGGCATGGTCCTGCTCTTTTCCTCGATTTCTTTTGGCATCATGATCATCTGGGATAGACAGTTCGGCTTCCTCAAAGAGATATTGGTTGCACCCGTCTCCCGCACCTCTATCATCATTGGGAAAACACTAGGGGGAGTGACCACCACCATGCTGCAAGCGCTGCTCTTTCTCATGGTGTGCTTTATGATGGGGATACCTTTCCCTGGCTTCTTAAAGCTGATGCTTCTGTTTTTAGTAATGATACTGATTGCAACAGGGTTTGTGCTGGTGGGAATAGCCTTCTCTTGCCGAATGAAAGATTTTCATGGATTCTCACTGATTATGAATTTCGTCATTATGCCTGTATTCTTCCTCTCCGGTGCCTTTTTCCCACTCGAGAAATTACCCGGATGGATGAAGTGGCTGGTCTATAGTGATCCCCTCACCTACGGCATTGATGCGCTGCGCTTTTGTCTGGTTAATACCTCTACCTTTCCCATTGAGTTTAATCTCGTGGTGCTCACTATTTTTGGAGCAGGAGCAACTGCCGTGGGTACTTTCCTCTTCAGAACGGCCCAATTATAGCATTGAGGGTAATCACTTCTCTTGTTCTATTGACTGGAGCTTTTCTAGTTCCTCTCTCACCACCTTGCTCATCTCATTTCCTGCTGCCTTTCCTAAGAGACGCTTGGATAACACTCCCATCACCTTTCCCACTCCCTTCAGATCACGAACTCCCGTTTCAGCAATGACCTTTAGTGCCTCCCCTCTTATCTCATCAACACTAAGCTGGCGAGGTAAATAGCTCTTGATGATTTCGACCTCCGCCCTCTCTTTCTCAGCAGCATCTTTCCTGCCGGCTGCCTCAAACTGCGCTGCTGCCTCCTCCCCCTTCTTAATCATACCATACAAGACTTTTACCGTGGTTTCATCATCAATGGATATCCCCTTCTCTTTTTCTTTGCGGACTATCTCCGCGAGCATCATCCTGATAATGGAAACTCTCAAAGTCTCCTTATGTTTCATAGCTACCGTTAAATCCTTAGTAAGGGTATCCTTAATCATGCCTTCTCCTCTCCAGGGGGTGTCGCCACCGGTGCCTCAGGTTTCTATGTTGCAACAGCCTTTTTTGCGGTAATAGCCTTCTCTTCTGCAAACTTCCTGCTATACCTTTTCAACTTCTTTATCTTCTTCCTCAGGTGATCAATGGCCTTTTTATCATGTGCCTTCCGTGTCTCTTCTTTTTTCAACCTGAGTTCTTTGATCTGATGCTTTATCTCACTGATACTTACTACCTTCTTCTTTTTCTTCTTAGGCTTCTTCTTCAACTCTACTACTTCACCCCGGGCATCCGCAATGGCTTTAATCAACTCCTCTTTCTTCATGGCGTGGGCGCCTTGGATGCTCGTATACTTTTTAGCTTCTTCCCTCAATTTGGTCACCGTCATCTTAGTCAAATCTCTCTCTTCCATTTCCTTCCTCCTTGGCTAAATGAGTACTATACTTGATAACGTCGTAAAAAGTCCTGACAGGTGTCATTGCGAGGAGCGAAGCGAC
>CAYYOQ010000079.1:0-8807 GCA_964473235.1 uncultured Thermodesulfobacteriota bacterium
AACCAGCCCGAGGCTGGTAAATTCTCAGCGTGTAAGAGCTTTAAAGCCCGCCAGGTATTTACATGCGTAAGAATCCTAAAAAAAACTCAAACTCTCAATGTTAAAAACAGATAAACATTTTTGTTATTTGAATCTAGGTAAATGGAATTTTTTGGAATTTGATAGTTGAACTTTGGCATTCCATGCTTGAATATCGGAGATGAATAGTAGTAATAGCGCATGGTATTGTCAAGAAAAAACCATCCTCACCCAATGTACCATGCCCTTCTTCAGATCTTTTTCCAGGTGATTTAATTAAAAATATCCTTGACATTGCCTAAGAGATAATTTAATTATAGAAACGTTTGCACAATTACTTTCTTGGTGCGTCCCGGCAAATACAGTAAGGTATTTTTAAGTTACTATTAACCTTTTAATCTTTAACTGTCTTTAGTTAAAGGAATCGAGGGAAAGGAGGAAAAGCATGGCGGAATTCAATTGGCAGGATAACAGTAAGGCAATGTTTGACAAGTTAATCGAGGGTTCACCGAAACCCTTCAGGGCAATGACCGAGAAAAAGATGCTGGAAGGCCTTACCAAGAAAGCTGGTGACGGCGGAGCAGTCACTGAGGACATGCTCGTCGAAGTTGTCCAGGAGATTACTCCCAAACCTTTCGTAGCGATGGCCTTAAAGAGCGTTGAACCTCTCAGAACCAAGAAATAGCTGAACTATCCCGTTTCATAAATTAAAAAAGGGCAGTAGCGTTACTCTCCAGTCGCCACTGCCCTTTTTTCTAAAAATAGTATCCTCTGCCCTGGCTCTTTCCTTTTAATTACTGCGCTCGCTTATCTTCAGAGACAGAGCGTGAGTGGGTAGTGCCCTGCTTTATAAAAATATCATCGTAATCCGCTAGTGCTTCAGAGGCAGTATTATCAGCATCGGTTAAAATGCCTATCGCATGCACCGCATCCGGTTCCTTACCAAATGCTTTAAGGTAATCTTGAAAAACATTTACCTCCTCAGGTATCCACTGCTTCAAGGAGGCAGCTCCACTCTCTACCACAATGACCCTGGTTTTGCTTGAAAAAGGGCTCTCAATCACCGTCCCCTTAGGCAGTGAAGAACTCCATACGTACTTAAGACACTCTGGTTTCAAACTATCCGGGATGGGAATTTTAATCCCGAAACCATTCTTCAGCTTCCCCGGTGCTATGGGACTGGGGAAAATGATGTAGATGCCCGCCACGCTGTCTCCTGAATTTTTATACCTCTCATCACCACCCTGGGGAAGCTGGTGCGCTCTACACTTCCAGGTAAGGATGGGAAATTCTTTCAAACTATAGTTACACTCCTTAGCGATTATCGCACTCTTGTCTTTAGCCCTCGCTTTGAGAAAATAGTTATTCCCCTCCATCCCTATCCCGTACACATCATCAAACTTATCCTCCATGGACGTCCAACCATCTAACCGACCAGATACTCCCGCAGAGGTAAACGTTTCCACCTCACGCATTCCTTGCTCACCTGCTCTTCGTTCACTGTCTGATCCACTTGTCACACCTTGAAGTACGCAGAGCAAAAACATCATTAGGATACTACCGTTCCTTACACGTACCATGGCCACCTTTAGCATAAAAGTAGAATTGTAATCTCCATCCTACGGCTAGTTTACCAACTACTTATATGTTAAATAAATGCTTCTGTCAAACCCTTTAACCCCGATGCACCCTTAGAAACCCTACCGCAATGATTCAGTTGAAATCAAAAGTAACAACCCTCTAACTCTCTACTTGACAGCTCACTTTGATTTTTGCTAGTTTCAAAGAAAGCTTTTTATATGCTCACACAAACGTTTTACCTGGCGAGGAGTTTTATATGCGAAGTGATTTAATGAAAAAAGGGTTAGAGAAAGCGCCCCATCGATCACTCTTTAAGGCCATGGGGTATACTGATGAAGAAATCGCACAACCCATCATTGGAGTAGCCAATTCTGCCAATGAGATCATACCAGGGCATATTCACCTACACACCATTGTCAAAGCGGTAAAGGCGGGAGTCCGCCACGCGGGAGGAACCCCTGTTGAGTTCGGCACCATCGGGGTGTGTGATGGTATCGCCATGCACCATGCCGGCATGAAGTACTCTCTTCCCAGCAGAGAGCTTATTGCCGACTCTATTGAGGTAATGGCAATGGCGCATCCCTTTGATGGACTGGTACTGGTAACAAATTGTGACAAGATCACTCCCGGCATGCTGATGGCGGCGCTGCGTCTCAATATTCCTGCCATCCTGATAAGCGGCGGACCCATGCTCAGCGGACACAAAGATGGAAAGGCAACCGATGTGATTACTGTCTTCGAGGCGGTGGGTAAAGTGAAGGCTGGTACCATGGGAGAGAACGCACTTAAAGAACTGGAGGACGTTGCCTGCCCGGGATGTGGAAGCTGCGCGGGTATGTTTACCGCCAACACTATGAACTGCCTCACGGAAGCCCTGGGAATGGGATTGCCAGGCAACGGCACAATCCCCGCGGTTGATGCGAGAAGGATACGACTGGCCAAAAGGGCGGGTGCAGCGATTATGAACTTAGTGAAGAAAAATATAAGACCGAGGGATATTGCCTGCCTCAATGCCTTCCGCAATGCAATTACGGTAGATATGGCCCTCGGTGGTTCAACCAACACGGTATTGCACCTTCCCGCGATTGCCAGAGAAGCAGCCTTAGACTTGAGCCTCGATCTTTTTAACGAATTGAGTACAAAAACACCTAACCTCTGTAAAATAAGCCCCGCCGGCATCCACCATTTGGAAGATCTTGACGCCGCAGGTGGCGTCCCTGCGGTGATGTCAGAACTTGCCCAGCGAACGCTTATTCACCTAGAGGTGTTGACGGTGACCGGTACTACCGTAGGTGAAAACCTCAAGGGGATGAGTGTCACCGATCGAGAGGTAATCAGGCCGTTTGAAAACCCCTATCACCACCAGGGAGGCATTGCCATTGTGAGGGGAAACTTGGCGCCCGAGGGAGCGGTGGTCAAGCAGGCAGCCGTTGATAAGAGTATGCTCACCAACAGAGGAACCGCTCGTGTCTTTGACTCAGAAGAAGAGGCAGTCACTGCAATCATGGGCAATAAAATTAAACCGGGGGACATCGTAGTCATCAGATATGAGGGACCCAAAGGGGGACCAGGAATGAGAGAAATGCTCACCGCAACTGCCATCATCGCAGGCATGGGATTGGATAAGGATGTTGCCCTGATTACTGATGGAAGATTCAGCGGAGGGACGCGAGGTGCCGCCATAGGCCACGTTTCACCAGAGGCAATGGAAGGTGGACCTATTGCCTTAGTAGAGGAGGGGGACATCATCGAGATTGATATCCCCGGAAAAACACTTACCTTAAAAGTAACTGAAGATGAGCTGGAGGAGAGGAAAAAGAAGTGGCGCCCTCCCCCACTCAAGATTAAAGAAGGATATCTCTACCGCTATTCCCGCATGATCTCTTCTGCCAGCACTGGCGCAGTCTTCAAAGAAAGGTAACGTGAGGTACCCCATTCAGGAGGTGAATAAGGGTAGACAGGTAGGCGCCAACTACCTATCATTTTCCCAGCTTCTCAATAAGCCTATCTAAAAGGAGCACCATGCTCACCACGCAGACATCAATGTCTCTCGAACTATAGGTTCCCCCTTTCTCGCACAACCTCCTCACATTTTTTATCTTACCACATACCTCTATAGCAGGGCAGTCTTCTTTCCGTTTCATCTTGCTGGGACCTCGGTCAATCAATGCCTCTTTCATTGTTTCCCCCTTTATCCTTTCCCCACCCCTTTACCGTAACCGGGAAGGTAGCGACTCACGATTAAAAACCTATGAAATAGTTACCTACTGAGAACCTCCACCAAGTAACTCACCAGGGTGGTGAACAATACCTTTAGTAGAACCTTTTTCTCCTTGAAGAAGGTAAGATACCAAGCATCTCACGATACTTAGCTATCGTCCTTCGCGCAATGGTAATACCCTGCTTCTTGAGAATCTCTACAATCTCCTGATCACTGTACGGATGCTTTGAATCTTCACTGGCAAGGATTTCCTTAATCTTGTTTCTCACCGTTTCAGAGGCAACACCCTCACCCCCTTCAGAACCGACACCTGCATTAAAAAAATACTTTAGCTCAAATATCCCATGAGGGGTGTGTACATACTTATTGGTAGTCACCCTGCTCACCGTCGATTCATGCATGCTAATATCTTCAGCGACATCCTTTAACACCAGTGGCTTGAGATAGTCAATGCCATGGTCGAAGAAGCCCCTTTGAAATTTAATAATACTCTCCATTACCTTGCGAATGGTCTTCTCTCGCTGATAAATGCTCTTGATGAGCCAGATTGCTGACCGCATTTTGTCCCGCACATAGTCCTTCACTTCGGCAGAAGAGGAACTGTTATAGAGGGACTTGAGGTAGAAGGGACTTATCCTCAATTTGGGCAACCCGTCTCCATTGAGTACCACCGTGTAGTCATCCCCTGTTTTAAATACATGGATATCAGGGGTGATATATTGAGGCTCCTGGTCACTGAAGGGTCTGCCTGGCTTAGGCTCCAAATGAGCAATCACCTTTGCAGTTTCAACCACCTCCTCCATGCGGGCATTGAGCGCACTCGCAATTGCCTGATACTTTTTTCTTTCGAGATCCGATAAATGAAACCGCACCATCTTCTCGAGAAGGTCCCTCTCATCATAAAGGAACCTTATCTGTACCAGCAAACATTCCTCAAGGCTTCGTGAAGCTACCCCTAAAGGATCAAACTCCTGTATCCTCTGTAAAACCTTTTCCGCCCTTTGAAGCACAGAGAGTAACCTAATCCAATTCAAATGGGTAAGGTGGGTACCGTTGCCTCCCCCCTCTTCCCTTCCCTCACCAAAGAGATAGACTTTTGCAATTTCTGCTAACGAGGGCTGGAGATATCCATCCTGATTAAGGTTACCAATAATAAGCTCCCCTATCTCCTGTTCTTCACCGGTAAAGCCACTCATGTGGAGCTGCCACATCAAGTGATCAGCCAGCGAGGTACTTTTGGTTACCACTGCCTCAAAAGATCCTCTCTCCTCGCTCTCATCAAACGGAATGTAACTCTCGTTGCTGGACTGGGTAATATAATCCTTCCACTCTAACCTTGTTCCCTCCTTGACATTGGTGAACATCTCCAACTCGGAATCAACACGCTCTATGGTACTTTCTTCCCCCTCCTCTGAAGTCTCCTTTTCTGCTTCCTGCGCCTCTTCTAAAAACGGGTTCTCCGTCATTTCCTGTTGAATCTTGTCCGCGAGTTCCAGTTTACACATTTGCAGAAGCTTTATTGCCAACTGCAACTGCGGGGTCATTACCAATTGCTGACTGAGTCTCAGCTCTTGCCTTAAATCAAAAGCCATTGAAATCTCATCCTCAATGATTTAACCAACTTACTTTTCGTCTCACTCCATCGACATATTCTAAGGCTTTCTTGAGGGATTTTAACTATCCTACACCCTACCTAAGGGTGGTAACTCTCCTCTACCCCAAATGTATATCTCTATAAAAAATAATAGTGAAATTGTAGTTATCTGTCAATTAAAAAGACCCTGGGGCAAAAGGCTTAAGGAAGCAGCACAGAGTGTGTTCTGGGGCACGTGGTAGCGCACCCCATCAGCAGGAACATCATGAAGAAAACAGAAGTGAAAAAAAACTATGGAGTGTTACAAATCTAATTTTTTCTTAAAATATACAATTGTTTCCCTTAATCCCTCTTCCAGGGAGACGCGAGGCTCCCACTGCAATACTTCTTTACTTTTACTGATATCCGGCTGTCTCACCCGAGGGTCATCTTGAGGGAGGGGCTTAAAAACGATTTTGCTGTTGCTCCCGGTTATGCTCAGTACCAGATGAGCAAATTCCAACACACACATCTCCTGAGGATTTCCAATATTGATGGGGTTGAACTCATCAGATAAGAGCAGTCGATAGATACCCTCCATCAGGTCCGAGACATAACAGAAGCTGCGCGTTTGAGTACCATCACCAAACACGGTTAAATCCTCCCCCTTGAGCGCCTGACCGAGCATGGTGGGAACAACCCTCCCATCATTGAGTCTCATCCGGGGACCATAGGTGTTGAAAATACGAGCGATTCTGGTAGCGACACCATGGTAGCGATGGTAGGCCATGGTGAGCGCCTCCGCAAACCTTTTTGCCTCATCATACACACCACGCGGTCCGATGGGATTTACATTACCATAGTAGCTCTCAGGTTGCGGGTGAACGAGGGGGTCACCGTACACCTCAGAAGTCGAGGCTATAAGGAAGCGGGCTTTCTTTTCCTTGGCAAGTCCTAACGCCTTATGGGTACCAAGGGAACCCACCTTGAGTGTTTGAATGGGCATCTCTAGATAGTCAATAGGGCTGGCAGGTGAGGCCAAGTGAACAACATTATCGAGCGGACCTTCCACGTAGATATACTCAGTAACATTATAGTGGATGAAGCGGAAGAGATTATTACCCAGGAGGTGACTGATATTATCCATGCTCCCCGTTGAGAGGTTATCCATACAAATCACCTCATGCCCTTCTTTAATCAGCCTATCGCAGAGATGGCTCCCTAAAAAACCTGCTCCTCCGGTAACTAATGTTCTCAAAGGCCTTCCCCCCTTTCCCCTAGTGAACACCCAATGCCATAGTACTCAAATCCCGCCTCTCGTAAGGTGCGGGACGAATAAATATTCCTTCCATCAAAGATAATGGGAGACTTCATCAGGGTACGCATCTTTTCAAAGTTGGGTCTGCGGAATTCATTCCATTCGGTAACCACCACCAGTGCATCGGCACCCTTAAGCACATCATAGTTATCCTTTCCATAGTATATCCCCCTGCCCAATTCCTTTCTCGCATTGGGCATAGCTACCGGATCATAGGCTTTTATCTGAGCCCCCCGTGCACGAAGCTTACTGACAATCACGGTCGAAGGTGCTTCCCGCATATCATCGGTGTTTGGCTTAAAGGAAAGTCCCCACACCGCAATGGTTTTGTTCTTGAGATTATTTTTGAAGCGCGCGATCACCTTTTCAGCAAGAAGCTCCCTCTGGGCCCGGTTGACCTCATCAACCGCGGGCAGAATCCTCAAGGTGCGATTGTGTTCTTCCGCGGTTTTAATCAATGCCCGCACATCCTTGGGAAAGCAGGATCCTCCATAGCCTACCCCGGGAAAGAGAAAGGAGGAACCGATCCTGGGGTCACTCCCCATACCGGACCTCACTGCATTCACATCCGCTCCCACCGCTTCGCATAGATTGGCAAGTTCATTCATAAAGGAAATACGTGTTGCAAGCATGGCATTAGCAGCGTACTTAGCCATTTCCGCGCTACGAATACCCATGCTGAGAATGGGTTTCCCAGTCCTCACAAAAGGGGCATAGAGTTCTTTCATCACCCTCTCGACCTCTTCATCTGCTACCCCCAGAATAATTCTTTCTGGTTTCATAAAGTCATCAATAGCCGTGCCTTCTTTAAGGAATTCAGGGTTGGAAGCAACCCCGAAGGGGTGGTGAGTGTGTTTTTCAATTATCGTCTTCACCTTCTCGGTGGTTCCCACGGGAACGGTACTCTTGGTTACCACAATCTTGTACCCGTTCATCACCTTGGCTATCCCCTCCGCAACCTTAAAGACAGAGGTGAGATTGGGCGAACCATCACGGTGGGGAGGAGTACCTACGGCAACAAAAATGATCAAGGAATTCCTCACCCCCTTCTCCAGATCGGTGGTAAAGGCAAGACGCTTCTCTTTTATATTTCTTTCTATGAGGGTTTCAATCCCCGGTTCATAAATAGGGACCTTTCCCCGGCTCAGCAATGAAACCTTTTTTTCGTCAATATCAACACACACCACATCATTGCCACTTTCCGCTAAGCAGGTACCTGTAACCAATCCCACATAGCCAGTACCGATTACGCAAATATTCACCTTACACCCCCTTAGGTAAAGATAGATACTCGGTTAACGCCTCTTCCCACGACCTCAACTGCACTCCCGTAAGTGTGGTAAACCTCTCACCATTGAGCACAGAAAAGGCAGGCCTCGGGGCAGGGCGATTCAACTCCTGAGTAGAAATAGGAACCACTCTACTCTTACTTTCCACCAGTTCTAAAATCTTACAGGCACACTGATACCAGGTACAACGACCACCATTTACCACGTGAAAGATTCCCTTGGGGGACAGAGTGAGGAGCGCTCCTATCGCCCCGCTAAGATCAACCGTATAGGTAGGTGCCACCCACTGGTCATTCACCACGCCCAGTTCACTCTTCTCTCGTGCGGTTTTTATAATAGTATTGACAAA
This sequence comes from uncultured Thermodesulfobacteriota bacterium, assembly GCA_964473235.1. Lineage (GTDB taxonomy): Bacteria > Desulfobacterota > WTBG01 > WTBG01 > WTBG01 > CAYYOQ01. The sequence goes on from CAYYOQ010000079.1 coordinate 8,350, forward strand.
GTTAACTCCTCCCCTCCCATAGAGCCCTCCGCTGCGCACAATAACGTAGTCTTCTAAGAGGTCTTGGACATATGATTCCCCCTTGAGTTTGGATCGACCATAGACAGAGAGAGGGGAAGGAGGGTCTTCCTCCCCATAGGGCTGCTGCGTTTTCCCATCAAATACATAATCGGTACTCATCTGGAGTAGTGTGGCACCAATCTGCCTCGACGCCATCGCGAGATGCTTCACTCCCTCCGCATTAACCTGGAATGCACGCCCTACCTCCTCCTCACACCGATCAACCTGGGTGTAGGCAGCCACATTAACCACCCACTGAGGTCTTATTGCTCTGAGTGCACTCACCGTTGCTTCCTGGTCCGTAATATCAAAATCCTCTATATCAGCCCCCACTACCTGGTGAGCAGTGCCGAGACTTCGCATGAGGTCAGAACCCAACATCCCACGTGCACCAACAA
>CAYYOQ010000080.1:0-8783 GCA_964473235.1 uncultured Thermodesulfobacteriota bacterium
AGAAATACACAAACTGGAAGAGACACTCAGCAAGGCATACGAGACAGTTGCGAGTCTACAACCATAGCAGTACACTGTAAAGTAATGCCTCACTTTTTCTCTTGCCTTCCTTCGGTCACTCCCTTTCCTTGTGACCCGGGAGAGGTTTCTAAAAGACGCTTTGCCTCCACACGGTACTCACTCTGAGGATACTCTTTGAGGAGGGCGAGCAGGATATCCCGTGCACGTGATTCGTCATTACGCTGCCAGTAGGTCTGAGCGAGATAAAAAAGCAGCTTATCCTTTCCCCTCACGTAGGGATAGCGGTCAAGCATCTTTGAAAAACGCTCCTGTGCAGCCTCATACTTTTTGCTTTTATAATAAAAACGACCAATGTAGAAATCATGATCAAATAGCTTCTGCCTGCAGATGGTGAGTTTCCCCATAGCCTTCCCCGTAAAAGGGCTGGTGGGGTAGTGGTCAACCAGCTGTTCAAAATAGGAAACGGCATTTTCTGCGGGGGTTTGATCACGATCACTCGTTTCTATCTGTTTGAAATAGCACATGCCTATTTGATAAAGGGTATAGGCAACCTCGGGATTGGTAGGGTGGAGCCGTTTGAACTCTTCGTAGTAGTGTATGGCTTCAATATACTCTGATTTAAAATAGTGAATGTCTGCGAGCCTTAACTCAGCTACTATCGCATAGGGGCTTAAGGGGTACTTATCTCTGATTTCTTGAAAGACGGGCGCTGCCTGATAGTAATCATTTTTCTTATACAATTCCATGGCGCGGTTGAAAAGTTCCTCATCCGTCTGTGCCCCCTCCTTCGAAGAGGCAAAAGCACAGCTGAGAAGCACTAGGCAGAGTACTACACCAAAGGTGATACACAACTTGCTCATAAACAGTTTTCTAATGCAGCGCGCACTCACGCTTTTAAGCATAGGTTAATCATTCAAGATGCAATGGAAGGGTAAAGTATTGTTACACGATAGACCCATGGAAGTCAAGTAATCCCTCTCGCACCACCACCCTCACCTATAGTGAGTTTTTAAGACTATATACAAAACTATGCTTCTTTCGTAAAGAAGTTGAAGGTGCGTGATCTGAACTATGGAGTAAAGGACAGATTGACCAGATTAAAAATCCTAAATCCGAAGCACGAAACACGAAATAGACAAAATTATTGCACTTAATCACAGGATAATGATGCCCTTTTCTGCCGATTGCTTAGCAACAACCATTGGGAGCGTTCCCTTGAATGACGCCCGTGAGGCAACCGAGCTCATCCTCACCTACACCCCTGAAATCCCCGCCTGGCCTCAACTTGCCCGTAGACCCCAGGAGTCCATGATCATACAATTCACGGAAGGTCTCCCTGGTCTTAAGAAGTCGTCTCAGAAGCTCTATTTTGACACCAAGGATATCGCATTCCAGGATGAGGTAGTACACTTCTATGAGGACTACCTTGCCATTACGGAAGCACATTCCCTCACCCACCTAGAAAAATTTGCCCTCACCCCCAGCTACGCCGAGGGGTTTCACGCACTGGCAGATGCACTCACTCGCTCACCGCTGAAACCAATCGCACTCAAGGGCCAGGTCACGGGACCATTCACCCTCGCTACCAGCCTTACCGACCAAGAGGGAAAGAGTGCATTCTACAATCCAGAGCTGAGAGATATCATCGTAAAACTACTCTGCCTTAAAACAAAATGGCAAATCCACACCTTGCGCTCTTTCGGGGTCCCAGTGATCATCTCGGTAGACGAACCGTCGCTCGTCGGTTTTGGATCTTCTGCCTATCTAGGTGTGTCCGCAGGTGACATTCAAAAAGACTTTAATGAGATCATTACCGTGATTCACGGTGAAAACGCTTACGCAGGAATTCACTGCTGTGAGAATACCGACTGGGCCATGCTTCTCTCTACTTCACTTGATATCCTCAGCTTTGACGCCTACAGCTTCTTCGATAAGGTGATCCTCTATGCTGATGCACTCAGCCACTTTATCGCCCGTGGTGGTATCCTGGCCTGGGGGCTCATCCCCACCTCACACCCGAAAAAACTGAGTGAGGAAACCGTCTCCTCACTCACGAAAAGGTGGTGCTCTTCTGCTGCACAGGTAGTACATAAGAATGAGGATATGAGAACACTGGCAGCGCGTTCGCTGATTACTCCTAGTTGCGGGATGGGTTCCCTCTCACCTGAAGATACCCTCAGGGTCTTACAGCTCCTTAAAGGGGTATCAGAAGAACTCAGAAAACACTATTGCAGTTAAGCTTTTATTCACCCACTATGGAAAAGACTCATCTACACTACAATGCTATCTTGCTCGCAGGTGATAGGGGAGCAAGTCATGCCATTTCTGGTACCAACAAGGTATTTCTAGAAATGAACGGAGTCCCTCTCTTCATCTACGTGCTCAAGGCACTAGAGGAGGCAACAACTATAAATCGCATCTGCCTCATCGGGCCCACACCTCGATTGGCTCATACCGTTGATCACTACCGACACCTCTTGGAAAATAAAAAAGAGATTATTATCGTTGAACAGGCAGAATCCCTTTTTGCCAATGCCTTGAAGGCCTTTTATTCTCTCTATCCTGAATTACAGGATGCTCCCTCGGTGACATCACCTGAGTGTGAAAAAGCCGTCCTCTATCTTCCGGGAGATATTCCCTTGGTCACCCCCTTTGAAATCGATACCTTTATCACGCTTTGCACACCTGATACCTACGACTACTGCGCGGGGCTTACCTCTGCTGATGAGCTCGTCCCCTTTTACCCCCACCGGGGTGAACCAGGCATTAAACCGAGCTACTTTCACATCATGGAGGGAAGGTATCGGCAGAATAACCTCCACCTGGTAAAGCCACTTAAGGTACTCAACATGCACTACATTCAAAAAGTATATGACTACCGTTATCAAAAAGACCTCTATAACATTATAAAACTGGCTCTTGAATTCTTTAAGATTCATGTGGGCATTGAAGGACTCTGGTGCTATAGTCTGCTCCACTGGCATCAATTCCTCTCGCGAATCCACTTAAACCCTCTCACCATCCCCACCCGAAAGCTGCTCCCCTTATCCTTTATAGAAAACAGCATCTCTAAAGTTCTGAACACACGATTTGCAACGGTCATTTCACCTTCCATCGGTACTACCTTAGACATCGATAATGCGAGAGATTACAAAACGATGAGTAAAATGTTCTCTCACTGGCAGCGTTCAATCACTCACCTGGAAGAGAGATTGAAAGAAAACTATAACTCCCATGAGTTACGCTCACGGCACCATGCCGCGTAGCAACATCGGCTTCTGGTCGTGAGCGTGATACTGATACCATTAATATAAAAACTTGTAGAAACACCTCGGGCAGGATATAGTTAGCGTCTATTCAAGAGGGAATATACGATGAGCGGTAGAAAAATTTCAGTTACCTTCTGGGGAACCAGAGGTTCCATACCCTCTCCCGGGAAGGATAAGGCACACTACGGTGGCAATACCTCCTGTATAGAAGTGCGCCTGCCCAACCACCACCTGATTATTCTCGATGGTGGAACCGGCATAAGAGAATTAGGAAATGCACTCATGCGTAGTAGGAAGAAAATTCATGCTTCTATCTTTCTCTCGCACTACCACTGGGACCACATTCAGGGCTTACCCTTTTTTACCCCCGCCTACCACGCGGGCAACGTCCTCACCATCGTGGGTGCCGATCACCCTGAATTTCCTCTGGAAAAAATTCTCTCCAGCCAGATGGAGTCTATCCACTTTCCTGCAAAGCTGAGTTCTCTCTCTGCTCACATCAATTTTAAACACATATCACTCGGGACACACTCCCTTGAAGAAACTGAGATTCACACCATGAGAACCAACCACCCCGGTGTTAACTTCTCTTATAGCTTTATGTGTGATAATAAAAAGCTGGTCTACATGACCGACAATGAGCTTCTCCCCCACACCAGGAGTGCCCAGAGCCACATTGCCTATGAGAGAGAGTATTTTATTCGCTTTATTCAAGGAGCAGACCTGCTCATCCACGATGCCCAATACAGTGACCTGGACTATCAGAAAAAAAAGGGGTGGGGACATTCCACCTGGAGGGAAGCTGCGAAGCTTGCAGCCGAGGGTATGGTAAAACATCTTATCCTCTTTCACCACGATCCCAATCATACGGATGCGCTCATTGATTCCTTTGTGCAGGAGTGTAGGAAGGAACTCAAGAAAATGAATGCCCCAACCCGCTGCACTAGCGCAAGGGAAGGCAAAACCATTACCATTTGAAAATCACACCCTACTTCAATGGACTATCTCACCAGCAATCTTGAAGTCGCCATACGCTCATCCCCCCTGGTGGCGATTGCGATCGCCCTACTCGCGGGTATACTCACCAGCTTCACTCCCTGTGTGTACCCCCTTATTCCTATCACGGTAGGCTTCATTGGGGCGAAGGGAACCGCTACCAGATTGAGAGGGTTTTATCTTTCCCTGATGTATGTGCTGGGATTAGCTATTATCTATTCCTCACTCGGCGTCTTTGCCGTACTCACCGGAAGGCTCTTTGGTCATATACAATCGAGTCCCTGGGCTTACCTCATCGTGGCTAATATCTGCATCATTTTCGGTCTATCCATGCTCGAGGTATTGACCATCCAATTTACCTGGTTGTCCCGGTATGGGACAACTAGGGTTACTACTAAAGGAGGATTTTCTGCCCTTCTCCTGGGAGGAAGCTCAGCACTCGTTGCAGCTCCCTGTACAGCACCGGTATTGGGGATACTGCTCACCTATGTGGGTACAAAACAAAATATCCCCTTGGGTATACTCATGCTCTTTGCCTATGCCTGTGGTATGGGCTTCCTCCTTATTCTCATTGGAACCTTTGCCGGTCTTCTCTCCTCTCTCCCGCGTTCAGGAAATTGGATGGTGAGAATCCAAAAGGGGCTTGGCATATTTATGATCATGGTGGGCGAGTATTTTCTTATAAAATGTGGACAACTTTTGATGTGAAAAGGAGCAGCGTAATGATACAAGGAAGGGCACTTTCGTGGTTGCATTTGACTACTATTCTCTTGACTATCATCTCTTTCTGGGGCTGCCCTTCCCCGCAGGAGGGAAGCCAACCAAAGTCAAATGCCCTTGACTTCACCCTCAACACCACAGAAGGAGAAGAGATCCGCTTGCAAAGCTATCGGGGTAAAAAAATGGTTCACCTCGTATTCTGGGCAACCTGGTGTCCTGCCTGTCTCATGGAAATGCCCAAACTCATTAAACTCCACCAGGCTATTGGAAATAAGCCCTACGAGATTCTCGCAGTCGATGTAGGCCTCAACGACTCTTTAACCAGGGTCAAGCTACTACAAGAGCGTTACCAAATGTCTTTCAAGATACTTTTTGATGAAAAAGGAGAGGTTTCTAGAAAATATGGGGTATTTGGCATTCCCACCCACATCGTCATCGATAAGGAAGGGAAAATAAGAGATCGGTTTAATCAGCTACCTGAAGATCCAAGTACCTATCTTAACCAGTTCTTTACGTCCTAAGACATGCCCAGCAGGTGTACGTTGCAGCCATCAACTGCCATCGTAGCGCTACCAGGGGTATCCTTTCTACACCATAAATCTCACCTGTTTCCTCCTCCTGAAGGGTATTACCAGGAATGCACCACATAAGAATCCCCCGATATGAGCCCACCACGCCACCCCTCCACCTGCAGTATCAAAGGAAAGCGAAAAAGACCCGCTGAAAAATTGAATAATAAACCAAAAACCCAAAAAAAACAGAGCCGGTACCCTCACCACCTCAACAAAAAACAGAAAGAAAAAAAGGGTCACCACCCTCGCATAAGGGTAGAGCAGTAAATACCCACCCATCACTCCCGCAATGGCACCGCTTGCACCTATCATAGGCAGTTGTGAAGAGGGAAACATAAAGAGTTGCATCACCCCTGATGCGAAACCACAGAGGAAATAAAAGACGAGATAGCGAAGGTGTCCCATTCTGTCTTCCACATTATCACCGAAGATCCAAAGATAGAGCATATTTCCCATCACGTGAAACCATCCCCCGTGGAGAAACATATGGGTGCATAGAGGCACGAGTACCCCTGAAAAGACATCCTCACGAAAATAGTGGGGGTTAAAAAATCTCAACGGTATGATGCTGTAACGGGAAATAAAAGCCGTGAGTCCATTGCCCAATGAGACTTCATATAAAAAGACTATGCTATTTACTACGATGAGGGTGATAGTGATGAGGGGGAAGGTCCTTGAGGGGATGTCATCTTTAAGGGGAATCATAGGTAAATTTCAAACCTCACCTTCCAGGATAGTGATAGGCGATGGGTGAGCGGGGATGGGCGATTAAAAATCGTGCTACGCTGCTACTGAATCACGACACTTAGTAAACACCATCTCTTTGGTTCTCTTATTGACATCAACCCCTATAAGATCGCCCTCGGCAAAATCGCCACTTAAAAGTTTCAAGGCCAGGGGATCCTGAATCATGCGCTGGAGAGTTCTCTTGAGGGGTCGTGCCCCGTAGACGGGATCGAACCCCTGTTCAACCAGCAATTCCTTTGCCGATTCGGTCAATTTAAGAGAGAGTTTTTTTTCTGCCAGCCTCTTATTCAAGTGGTTCAACTGGATCTCAACAATTTTCTTAATCTCTTCCTTCCCCAAGGAGTGAAAGATAATCATCTCATCAACCCTGTTTAAAAATTCTGGTTTGAAGGTAGACCTGACTACCTCCATAACCCGGCTGCGCATCTCATGGTAATCTTTTTCACCCAGATCCTGGATCCACTGGCTCCCCAGATTAGAAGTCATGATGATGAGCGTATTTTTAAAATCCACCGTCCTGCCATGCCCGTCGGTAAGTCTTCCCTCATCCAGTATCTGGAGAAGGATGTTGAACACCTCAGGGTGGGCTTTCTCTATCTCATCAAGCAAGATAACCGAATAGGGCTTCCTGCGGATTGCCTCGGTGAGATACCCGCCCTCTTCATAGCCCACATAGCCAGGTGGGGCTCCAATAAGCCGTGCGACTGAATGTTTCTCCATGAACTCAGACATGTCAATTCTCACCATCGCCTGCTCATCATCGAAGAGAAACTCTGCCAGTGCCCGGCCTAGCTCTGTCTTCCCCACACCGGTAGGACCAAGGAAGATAAAAGACCCCAAGGGGCGATGGGGATCCTGTAAACCAGAACGCGATCTCCTCACCGCATTGGATACTGCAATGATGGCTTCCTCCTGACCAATTACTCTCTTCCTGATTCTCTCCTCCATTCTCACCAACTTCTCTAGCTCTCCCTCCATCATGGTGGAAACCGGAATGCCCGTCCAGGTGGCTACCACCTCTGCAATGTCCTCAGCATCAACCTCTTCCTTAAGCATCTTCTGGCTTTTTTGCAGCTCATTCAACTCACTGCTTTCCTTATCCAATTCCTTCTGAAGCTGGATCAAGCTACCATAGCGGATCTGCGCAACCTTTTCCAGATTACCTTCCCTCTCCGCCCTCTGCTCCTCCAAGCGGGTGTGTTCCATCTTTTCTTTCAATGCTCTGATCTTTTTAATAATTTCCTTTTCCTTTTCCCAGTGGGCTTTCATGGCAGAACTCTGCTTCTTAAGTTCAGCGAGCTCACCCTTGACCTTATCCAACCTCTCCCGAGAGGCGTGATCCTTCTCCCTTTTGAGCGCTTCCCTCTCAATCTCCAACTGGACTATCTTCCTCTCAACCTCATCAATCTCGGTGGGAAGACTATCAATCTCAATTCTCAACTTTGAAGCAGCCTCATCGATTAAATCAATGGCCTTATCGGGAAGAAAGCGGTCAGCAATATAGCGATGAGAGAGGGTTGCCGCAGCAACCGCCGCTGAATCCTGAATCTTAACACCATGGTGAACCTCATAGCGCTCCTTAAGTCCCCGGATGATTGAAATAGTATCCTCAACCGTTGGTTCACTCACCAGCACTGGCTGGAATCTCCTCTCTAGTGCAGCATCCTTCTCAATATATTTCCGATACTCATTCAGGGTGGTAGCACCCACGCAGCGCAATTCCCCTCGGGCGAGGGCAGGTTTCAGCATATTAGAAGCATCAATTGCTCCCTCCGCCGCTCCTGCACCTACTACCGTGTGCAGCTCATCTATCAAGAGTATAATCTCACCATTCCTCTCCTGGATCTCCTTAAGAACTGCCTTAAGCCTATCTTCAAACTCACCTCGATACTTGGTACCTGCAACCAGCGCACCCATATCCAGCGCAAGCACACTCCTGTTTTTAAGGCTCTCTGCAACATCTCCATTCACAATCCTCTGAGCCAAACCTTCAACTATTGCTGTTTTACCTACCCCCGGTTCACCGATTAACACCGGATTATTTTTCGTCCTCCGGGAGAGCACCTGGATGACCCTTCTGATCTCATCATCCCTCCCTATCACCGGATCGAGCTTACCCTTGCGGGCGAGCTCTGTGAGATCTCTGCTGTAGCGTTTGAGTGCCTGATACTTCTCCTCGGGATTGGGATCAGTCACCCGTTGACTTCCACGAATGCTCACCAGCACACTGTACAGTGCATCTTTGGTAACACCCAGAGATGAAAGTAGTATGGAAGCTGCCCCCTCTTTCTCATCAGCAAGAGAGAGTAAAATATGTTCGGCGCTCACATACTCATCCTTCAATCTCTCGGCTTCTTTAAAAGATTGATCCAGTATCCTCTTGCTGCGCGGGGATATATAGAGCTGACCACCACCAGCCCCGTACACTTTAGGAATCTTATTGAGAAGTTCTTCCAGC
>CAYYOQ010000081.1:0-8638 GCA_964473235.1 uncultured Thermodesulfobacteriota bacterium
TGCTTCACTTCGTTCGCAATGACAATTTCTTTGACTTTTTACGACTTCATCAAGGTTATTAAAAGAATTTTTTACTACATAAATTCTTGCCGGTAGATCCTGAGCATAGATAACATTAAGACCACTACCACGGGACCAATAATAATTCCCGCAACACCCGCCCACATACCGCCCCCAATGATGCTTAATGCGAGCAATACGGGGTGTACATCTACTTTCCCACGCAGAACAAGTGGTTTAATTATGTTATCAACCATGGAGACAATTCCGATCCCATAGGCTAAAAGGAACACTCCACTCAGCAGGTGACCGCCGATTATCAGTGCAATCGCTGCAGGAACATACATCACGGGTCCTCCAATCATCGGGATAAGCGTTACCCCCACTGCCAAAACTCCCCAGACAAAAGGTTTGGCAATTCCCACAATCCAATACCCTACCCCTATTAGTATTCCTTGGACAACTGAGGTCACGATCATCGCTAAGAAGGTAGCGGTGATCACCGAACCAATTTCCCGGGCGAGAATCTGCTTGTGAGTGTCAGCCAAGGGCAGCAAACCCAAGATGGAGTCTATGAGATTTTTACCCTCTGCAAAAAACACAAAAATAAATACTACTATTAAAACTAATCCGATTACTATATTGGCAGTTGCAGTAAATACCATGAGGAAATACTGTGAGGCAAATTTGCCAAGGGAAGTGAGAAAATCGACCAGCCGAGCTCTGAGATCGAAGTTTATCTGCGGGGCGCCTGTCAATGTGGATAATTTTGTTTGAATCCATACCGTGGCCACATCAAAGGTCTGCGCAATTTTTCCTACCTCAAGCTTTGCAGTAATTGCACTCACCGCATCAACGGAGTTAACCGCAGCGATAGTAACAATCGTGCCCAGGGGGATAAGAATACATAAAAATACTGCAATGGTTGATAAAAGTGATGCGGCATATTTCCTGCCTCTGCACCACCGCAGAAAAAGGTTATGGATGGGATAGCAGATGATTGCTATTAAAAACGCCACCAGGGCAGGCAACAGAAAGGGCCTTATGATTGCGGCGAAGGCAACCATCAAGAGCAGGAGAAGCACTAAAAAAGAAATCTGTGCGGCTCTATTGTTCATGTGGTACCTGCAGTACAAACGGGATGAGCTGCCCTGTCGTTAATCCGAAAGACAAAAATTACTTTAATAGAGAATTGATTTTAATGCAAGAGGAATGTAGTAGCACCTATAGTTGTCAATGTATCATGCTTTATCCTTTTACTCACCTACTATTTGTGATAAAGTAGCAGCGTGACATACGTTATCTCATTTAGTGGATACTAAAGGAGCATGGTGTGAACTCTAAATCAAAATTAAGGAAGGCATTTACAAATGAATCGAGAGGATTGGAAAAAAGTTAATATTCAATATGTATATCCTGCTATTGAGTTGTGGCAAAAGGGTAAATTATCTGAAGCTGAGACAATCTTTTTAAAGGGGTTGGATGCGACACACAATGATGGCTATGTTGCGCTTAATTATGGTCAACTGCTTGAGGAAATGAAACGCTTAAATGAAGCAAGTAAGATGTATGAAATAGCCTGGAATACACTTTCTCAGATAAAGAATAAACAAAAAGCAAAGCAGGGCTTAGAAAGAGTTGCGTTAAAATTAAAAATGTTTCATCCAGTAAATGAGTACCCACAGGGTAAAGAAAATACGCAAGAAGAAAATAGCAGTGTACTATGCGAAAAAGGGTGAAACAGAACGCGCTGATTACGATGATGGTACGCACCCGATCACTATGTCCTCCGAGATGGAATGAATGCTGAGGGAGTAAGATACTTGACCATAAGATGCGTGATCCTGGACACCACGTGGATACCAAAAGCATGTTGAACAAAAAAATAAAGCACTCAGCAAATGCCAAGTGCTCGATATCTCCTGGTGGAGCTGATGGGATTCGAACCCACGACCTTTTGACTGCCAGTCAAACGCTCTCCCAACTGAGCCACAGCCCCACTTGTATTATAAAGTCCGAAATAAGTAGCACCCTGAGTTAAACAAAAACAAACTCGTTTAACCGGGCAGGCGAAATCAGAAATAATTGACTACAATTCAAATGTTCAGATGGTCAAAGCCTCAGATATAAATGTATTATCATTAAATTCCTCTATTTTGTCAATTCCTTTTCCTTAGGGTAGTAACGCTGCCTTACTATCTCATAGAGGGCAACCGCCCCGGCTGCCGATGCGTTAAGTGAGGAAATGGCTCCCCTCAAAGGGATGTGAACGATAACATCACACTTCTTCTTCACCAGCGGCCTTATCCCTCTCCCCTCGCTTCCTATCACCAGGGCCAGATCGAGAGAACCGTCTAAATCGTAGAGGCTCATAGAGCTTTGAGCATCAGTTCCCACAATCCAGGCACCCCTTTTTTTAAAGTAATCTAGGGTGCGTGCGATGTTTACCTCCCGGGCGATGGGGACGTGTTCTATCGCCCCTGCCGATGCTTTAAAAACGGCTGCCGTAATAGAAGCTGACCTATCTTTTGGAACAATTACCCCATGCACACCGCAGGCGCAGGCAGTGCGGATGAGTGCTCCTAAGTTCTGGGGATCTTGAATGCCATCTGCCACCAGCGCTAAAAGCTTCTCCCCAGAGCGCTGCCACCTTGTGATAATTTCATCAATAGTAGCTTCTTCAAATGGTGAAACGATTGCCAGTACCCCTTGGTGGTGAGCGCTGCCGGCGAGTTGATCCAGTGCCTGTCGTGGTTCATAGGCTAGGGAAACTTTTTGCCTTTCCGCAAGCTCGCGCAACGTTCTAGTAGTTGCATCATCCTTCTCTTTCGCAATGATGATCTTTATAATTTGAGATGGTCTCTTCTTGAGGGTCTCGATGACGGGATTTTTGCCGTAGATTATAGTGGACACCTTTAACGCCTCTTGGGCTGCAATCAGCCGGTGAGCTCCTTAATCATCTGCCTTGCTACCGCTACTGGGTCGGGTGCCTCAAGGAGGGGGCGACCTACCACAAGGTAGTGAGCGCCTGCCGAGAGGGCTTCTTTGGGGGTGAGGGTGCGCCTTTGATCATGGGAAGCTGTCCCCTTTGGTCTAATGCCTGGGGTAACGATGGTGAAACACTCTCCACAGGCAGCACGAATGAGTGCTGCTTCTCTCGCTGATGCGACTGCTCCCTGAACACCTGCGTGCTGGGAAAGCTGAGCCAAGCGTACTACCGTATCTTCCAGGGAGGAAACGATACCGATCTCCTTGAGATCTTCTTCAAGGAGGCTCGTGAGTACGGTGACTGCGAGAATGAGGGGTGGATTCAAGGAGAGTTTTTTAGCCATGGTGATGCTCGCCTCAACAGCCTCTCGCATCATGCTCTGGCCACCCATGGCGTGGAGGGTGAGCATGAAGACCTTAAGCTTGCAGGCTTCCTCAACAGCACGTGCTACCGTATGGGGAATATCATGGAATTTTAGATCAAGAAAAACCTTGCCCCCGTGGTGGTGAACCATCTCCACAATTTCAGGACCGCAGTGGGTAAAGAGCTGTTTACCAACCTTAAAGATATCTATGTAGTCTCTGAGCAGGGTGACAAACTTCTCAGCCTCTTTAAAGCTTTCTACATCGAGGGCTAAGATAATTTTCCCAGAGGAGAGGGTATTCACAATGCTCCTTAAAGGGAAAGGCGTTTAGGGTAAAGTAGCACTACTTTTTTAAAGGGCGCGGGGAGGTAACTTTCCCTGCTGCAATCTCCCGTAGCGCGATTACCCCCTCTTTGTTATCTGACTTAACCAAGGGTGAAGAACCCCTGAGCAATTGTTTAGTTCGCTTGGCAGCGAGCATTACCAGGGAAAATCTATTATCTACCTTCTCTAAGCAATCCTCAACCGTTATTCGTGCCATAGGTATTCACTCCTCCTTCTGGTGGTGATATTGAGTGGGTTAGTTTTTTCTCTTCACGCGTTCGGTGGTAATTATTTCCTTCAGTTGCTCAACGGCGCGCGTGAGATCGTCATTCACGATCTGATAGTGATACCAGCTCGACTGCTCCATCTCTTCTTTGGCTTTGGTGAGGCGACGGGTGATGACGGAGGCATCATCGGTGCCCCGCTGTTTCAATCGCTCCTCCAATTCTTGAGATGAGGGGGGAAGGATAAAGATAGTGATACTGTCACGGTAGGTGGTTTTTATCTGTTTTGCTCCCCGATGATCAATATCAAAAATAATGTCCACCCCTTTAGCTTTCAGTGCCTCAACGGATGTTCGTGAGGTCCCGTAGAGATTGCCATAAATCTCGGCCCACTCTACGAACTGATCACTCTCAATCATCCTCTTAAATTCTTCAGGTGATACAAAGTAGTAATCGATACCGTCTCTCTCGTGCTGTCGAGGTGGTCTGGTGGTGTGAGAGACGGAGAAGTGGAGATCAGGGAGAAGAGAGAGTACCTCTCGGCAGAGAGAGGTTTTCCCCGCTCCCGAGGGTGCGGAAACTATGAATAAAAGCGACTTCCTCCCCATAGTTAGTGCTCACCATCCGTGGCAGAGTACTCTTTACCCTCAAACCGCTGGGCAATGGTTTCTGCCTGAAGTGCGGAGAGTATGAGGTGGTCACTGTCAGTGATAATGATGGAACGAGTTTTTCTCCCCTGCGTTGCATCAACGAGCTTCCCGTCTTCTCTCGAGCCCTCGATCAGCCTTTTCATAGGAGCGGAACTGGGAGTGACAATAGCAACCACACGAGAAGCTACCACCGTATTCCCGAAACCGATGTTGAGCAATTTTGAACTCACCCCTTGTTCCCCCGATTGAAATTCCTTCTCCCCATAGTAAGTTCAGGGAGGAATACTACTCAATGTTTTGCACTTGTTCTCGAATCTTTTCTAGCTCATTTTTGATTTCTACCACCTTGAGTGATATTTCAGCATGGCAGGATTTGGAGCCGATGGTATTCACTTCTCGATGAAGTTCCTGGATTAAAAAGTCAAGCTTCCTCCCCACGGCCTCTTCGGCCTCTAGCCAGCTCTTAAACTGAAGTAGATGACTTTGAGCCCTCACCAATTCTTCTGTAGTATCACTTTTTTCGACAAGATAGGCTACCTCCTGAGCGAGCCTTGCGTCATCAATCTCGATGTTCTTAGAGAGGGCCTGGATCTTTTCTCGCAGATGCTTCTGATACTCTTGTAGCGCTGAGAGAGAGAGTGATTGGATCTGACTAAGCAAATGCCCAATTTTCTCTACCCGTGATATAAAATCTTCTTTGAGCACTCTGCCTTCTGCGCACCGCATATTCAGGAGATCGTCGAGGGCAGCGGAGAGAGGGGCTTTCAAGATTCCCCACTCATGCGCCTGTTCAGAGGGGGTGAGACGAGGGACGACCACATCTTTCTGGGCAAGAATAGATGAGAGGGTTATCGCCCCCGGCAGCTGTAAACTCTCTTTAAGCTGTTTCAAGAGAGCGTAGTAACGCTCTGCCAGAGAGAGGTTTAAGTCGAGGGTGAGCGTTTCTTCTTCCTCGTTTTCACACTGAATGAAGAGGTCAATTCTCCCTCTGCTCAGTCGGGACAGCACGAGTCTTTTTATTTCGTTTTCAAAGGAGGAATATTTTGGAGAAATGCGCACGCAGATGTCACTGTATCGGTGATTGGTTGATCTTATCTCAACGACAATCTTTTGCTTTCCCACCACCGCCTCTGCCCTTCCATAACCTGTCATGCTTCTGATCATCAACGCTTCCTCTCGTGCTTTCTCACTTATGCGCTCGCCTCACACTCTTCTCTGAGCTGCATTTTGTAATGTTCTCTCACCCGGTTCATAATGTCTATAATCTGAGCTGAACCATAGTCTGGATACGTCCAGGGGAGGGGGTGGAAGCTTTTCCTTTGATAGAGGAGGGTTAGGTCGGCGTAGATTCCATCCCTCAGGTAAGGTCGATGCGAGTGTTTTTTGTGGGTGGCGAAAATCAAATGATTAAGCGATAGATACCCGGGGTCTCCGTTAACCGTCCTTTTCCCCTCGCTGTCCTTGTACTTCGATTCAAGCTCATGGGTCCAGCGTTTGACCTGAGGAAGCATACCGGGATCAATCAGTTTCTCAAAGGTAATAAATCGCCTCAGGAGAGGCGCGCCCATCTCTGCCTGATAGTAGGTGGTAGTAGTGAAGGGGATGAAAGTACTCATAAAATCTATGTTACCGTACGCGTGAGCATATTCCTGGAAAACGGGGGTGAAAAGACTGGTGTCTCTCAGAATAAAGCCCACCAGCAATTTTACCGATGTGGGGGGTAGGGGATCACTCATCTGTTTAAAAAGGATCTGAGATTATGTTATCGATAAGCTCTGCGGGAGTTACGGTCGCAGTCCCGAGCTTGCTTACTACTATTCCTGCAGCATGATTGGCAATTCTCGCCGCTTCCTCATAAGAAGCACCTACCGCCAAGGCCAAGGTGAGGGTAGCAATTACGGTGTCACCGGCACCGGTAACGTCATACACCTCTTTTGCCTTAGTAGGAATGTGGGTGATCCTGCCATTTCCTCGTTCGAAGAGTGTCATCCCTTCTTCTCCCCTGGTGATGAGCACCGCGCCACACCCCAGGGTGGTAAGTAGTTTTTTGCCTGCCTCCACCAGATCTTTTTCTGTGTCGATTTCGATACCGCTCACCCGAGCCGCTTCTTTTTTATTGGGCGTTATAATGTGTGCGTGTTTTTTGTAGAGGGTGTGGTTATGAACTTTGGGATGATCAACGCACACAATCAATTTCCTCCGTTTGGCCAGAGGGAGTGCTTCCTTGAGAAGCGGGGAGGAAATAACCCCTTTTTCATAATCCGAAATGATGAGGGCATCTACCTCAGGTGCCTTCTCTTTAAGATACGATACTATCTTTGTTCTACTCCCTGGGGATATGTCTCTCTTCACCTCATGATCAAAACGCACCACCTGCTGGCGCTGATCAGCGATAATTCTTGTTTTTACCGTCGTCGGTCGATTGTTCTCCACGATAATCCCACTGCCATGGGTGTGCAGGTGGTGTAGTTCACTTTTGAACTTATCCCCCATTTCGTCGTTTCCCACTACCCCGCAGAGGAACCCCTCACCTTTGAGGGCACTAATGTTGACTAGTACATTGGCTGCTCCTCCTAGGCGGCAGATCTTTTCGACCACGTTAATTACCGGAACGGGGGCCTCGGGAGAGATGCGTTCTGCCCGGCCATAGATAAACTCATCAATCATCAGATCTCCGATTACCAGGGTTTTTGCCTGCGGGAAGTTTCTGATATAAGAAATTAATTGCTCAGAAATTGAGGCCTTCATAAGGGTTGACCATCTTTTGAGTTAGCCTGATACTACCAAGACATAGAGTGCATTAAGGGTGAGATATTAATCTAATAAGTATTATTTTGTCAATAGTAATCCCCCACTACAACCAGGCAGTACTTCCCCGATGGTGAGGCGGAAGGGTGTGAGGGTTTTTACGAGAGATCAAAAATTTATTGTCTTACCTTCAAAAGCAGATAGGTTCCAAGCGAGCCAAAAAGAATATTTGCTACCCACGCAGAGACAAGGGGAGACAGAATGCCTCCCTTCCCCAGGGTAAGGCTGAAGTTATAGAAAACAAAATAGATGAAACCGATCATCACACTCATACCAATCCCTCGGGCAATACCTCCCCCCCTGCCTATCCGCAAGGCGAAGGGGATGGCGAGGATGGGCATGATGATGCAGATAAAGGGGAAGGAGAGCTTGGCATGGAGGTAGGGGATGTATTCTGGAATCTGATAACCTGCCTTTTCAATTTTATTAATATAGTTTTTAAGTTCACCATAGCTCATTTCCTCAGGTTCCTTTCTCGCGACCTTAAAGTCATTGGGAGTCTCTTTTAAAGACATGACCTTTTCTTTGGCGTTCTCTAAGGTCATCGTTCCGTCCGGATTGAATGTTCTGGTGATGAGGTTGTAGAAGTGCCATTGGTTGTCTATCCACTTGGCTGACTTAGCGTCCACTCTTTGAACCAATCTGAATTGGTGATCAAAGAAATAGATAGTGATGCCCTGGAGCGTGTTGGTCTGATATTCAAAGAGCTCAATATTGCAAATAGCGTTTTCACTGCGATACCAGAATCTATCTTGTTTTAATAAATTGGGTTCTTTTTTATGCTTGATTTTAATAGTTTCAATATGCTCTGCCTTACGGCTCGCATAGGGCAGGATGAGCTCTTGATTACCAAAGGAAGTGAGCGCGATACAGCTGCTGAGGACAAGGAGGGGGGAGATAATGGTATAGACACTGATGCCACTGGCCTTCATCGCAGTAATCTCATTATTTCTAGAAAGGAGGGCGAGGGTGAGAAAAAGTGAGAGCAGAATGGCCATGGGACACATCCAGGAGAACATCTGCGGGATTTTATATGAGCAAAAAAGCACGGTGAGGAGAAAAGGGGGATTGTATTTACTAAAGTTGTCAAGATACTGCACGGAGAGGTCGATGACGAAGAATAACCCCACACAAGCTCCCAGACACAAGAGGAAGTGTTTTATGAATTCCCGAGATATGTAGGAGCTGATAATAGTCATAGTGCTATCCCTAGGAAGCTGTTGAAAAACGTCCATCTGCTGTGTTGCACTCATCCTTCGTCATTGCCTGGCTGCGCTCG
>CAYYOQ010000082.1:0-8634 GCA_964473235.1 uncultured Thermodesulfobacteriota bacterium
GTGGTGAGTAGCCTGGAAAAACTCCTCTCGCACACAAAGTATCTGGTGAGGGTAGTCCATAGGGAATTGGGGAAAACCTAACCCCACCAAGGAGGATTCGATATGGTAGGAATTGTCATTGTTGCTCACCTTGGGCTGGCAGAGCAGCTGCGTAAAACTGCTGAGGTCATTACCAGTAGTAGGCTGGATAACTTTACTGCGGTGTCTATCATGCCCGATGATAACCCTGACCGGGCGAGGCAGAAGGTGCTCACCGCAGTAAAGAGTGTGGATAGGGGCAGCGGGGTGGTAATCTTGGTGGATATGTTTGGAGGCACACCCTCTAATCTAAGCTTATCTCTTCTCACCAAGGGGAAAATAGAGATCATTACCGGAGTTAATCTTCCCATGATCATTGACGCTGCTACCAAGAGCCCGCAGACATCATTGTCTGAGTTAGTGGTGCTTCTCCTGGTGAATGGTCAACGAGGAATTCGTTCTGCCAGTGAAATTCTGGACAAAAAGGTTCCCGGAAGTGAGGGATCGTGATGTGTATAGCCACCACTCACCTCTGCTAAAATTTCCTACCATTGTAGAAATGACACTCGATGAGCTCGATGAAGTGCTCGTCATTGAACACTATTCATTTGCTACCCCCTGGTCACGAAACCTTTTTCTTCAAGAGCTCCGTTCTCCATCTTCAAAAATGTTCATTGCGAAAGCTGAGTATCAAGGAGCGCAGAAAGTCCTCGGCTATCTCTCTCTCTGGTTCGTCAGTGAGGAAGTGCATATCCTCAACCTCGCTTCTCATCCTGAATGGAGGAGGAGAGGCATTGCGAGTGCACTGCTCGATCATGGTGTAACCCTTTCCCGTGAGCAGGGTGTGGAGAGGGCATTCTTAGAAGTCCGGCGCTCTAATGACGCAGCCCTGTCTCTCTATGGAAAGTATGGTTTTACTCCAGTGGGGGTGAGGAAGGGGTACTACTCAGACACCAAAGAAGATGCGATTGTTATGATGCGAGAAATGAGTTCAACCCCTTTGTTCACGCAGATGCCTTCTCCCCGCCCTCGGTGAAGAGAGAGGTGCATGGCTACCATTATTGTTAATCAAAAGATTTCTTCTCGCTACTATAGGATGAGGATTTTGTGCCCGCCGCTTGCTCGCAGGGCACGCCCGGGTCAATTCGTGATGGCGAGAGTCACTCAGCTTTTTGACCCACTGTTGCGTCGACCCTTGAGCATTCATAGGGTATGCCACCGCAGTGGGGGCTCTCGCGGGGGAGTGCCTCCCTCCTGTATAGAAATTATCTATAAGGTGGTGGGGAGAGGGACGCAGATTCTCTCTCGCACGAGGGAGGGAGAGGAAATGGATCTCTTGGGGCCCCTCGGTAACGGGTTCTCTATTGATCCCCGACGCTCTCCCATTCTCCTGGTCGCCGGTGGCATTGGCATTGCCCCTCTCTTTTCTTTAGCTCAGGTGATCAGCTCAGGGAGCGGACACCATCTCAGTAAATCATCCTTTACCATCTTTATCGGTGGGAAAACCAGCGAGGATATCCTCTGCGTGAGAGAGTTACGAAAGATGGGAGCCAAAGTGGCAGTGAGCACGGAGGATGGAAGCACAGGTAGTAAAGGGATGGTTACCGATCTGCTAGGAAGCTTTTTTAAGGATGTGTTGCCCCATGAAACCAGAAACGCCCAGCTTTATTCCTGTGGACCTCTGCCTATGCTCCGGGTGGTCTCAGAGCTGGCTCGCCTGCGATCTATACCCTGTCAGATTTCACTTGAGAGCAGGATGGCATGTGGTGTAGGTGCCTGTCTGGGGTGTTGTGTCCCCACAACTCAGGGGAATAAAAAGGATTTTTACCAAAGGGTGTGCAGGGAAGGACCTGTGTTTGACAGTGCTACCATGCAATGGAACGAAGAGGGCTTATCCTAACCGAAATCTTTTCCCCTCCACACCTAAGGCTTTACGCGTAAAGAACAGGTGTGAGTGAGGACAGAGCAGGGTACCATGGTTGATCTCTCGGTGACTATCGGTCGGATTAAAATGAAAAACCCGGTGATGGTAGCTTCTGGCACCTTCGGGTACGGGGAAGAGTACGAGAAGTATATTCCTCTTAATCGTCTTGGTGCCTTGATTACCAAGGGGATATCACTCACACCACGTTCAGGTAACCCTCCTCCCCGTGTAGTTGAAACCACGGCAGGTATGCTCAATGCCATTGGACTGCAGAATATTGGTGTCGAGGCGTTGATCGAGGAGAAGATGTCTCGGCTTAAGAGGTTTGGTATACCTATTATTGTCAATATTTTTGGTACCACCGTGAGAGAGTATGGTGAAGTAGCGAGACGGTTAGACGAGGCAAGTGCTGTCTCAGGTCTTGAAATCAACATCTCCTGTCCTAATATTAAAAAAGGTGGGATGTCCTTTGGTACCTCTCCTCACCAAACCTTTAAGGTGGTGGACGAGGTGAGAAAGGTATTTCCCCGTACCCTGATGGTGAAACTCTCTCCCAATGTGACTGATATCACCACCATTGCACTGAGCGCAGAGGAGGCGGGAGCCGATGCCCTCTCACTGATTAATACTCTCACCGGAATGGCAGTTGATCTGGAGACGAAAACACCTGCACTTGCCAATATCACCGGTGGACTCTCCGGTCCTGCCATTAAACCCGTTGCCCTGCGGATGGTCTGGCAGGTGTGCCAGGCGGTAAAGATACCGGTGGTGGGAGTGGGGGGGATTTGTACTGCTCAGGATGCGTTAGAGTTCATGATGGTGGGTGCATCAGCAGTTCAGATAGGGACGGCTCATTTCGTGAATCCTAAGGTCTCCTTGGAGGTGGTGAGTGGTGTGGAAAAGTACCTCAAGGAACATCAGCTACGCAGCATCCGCACCATAGTGGGAAGTCTAGAGACAGCTAAGGTAGCACTACTATGAAAAGAAAAACGACGCGAGCGCTCTGGGTAGGAACGGTTCAGGTGGGTGGCGGTGCGCCAGTATCAGTGCAATCAATGACGAAGACTGATACGAGGGATACCCCCTCTACCATTGCCCAGATACACCAGCTTGAAGAGGCGGGGTGTGAGATGGTGAGGGTGGCAGTGCCTGACCTAAAGGCGGCGAAAAACCTTGCAACCATTAAGGGCGAAATTTCTATTCCTCTGGTGGCAGATATTCACTTTGATTATACACTCGCGCTTGAGGCTATTACCCAAGGGGTTGATGGCTTAAGGATTAATCCCGGTAATATCGGGAGTAGAGAGAAGGTACGGATGGTGGTAGAGGCAGCCAGAGAGAGAAAACTCCCTATCAGGGTGGGGGTGAATGCGGGATCCCTTGAAAAAAGACTTTTGAAGAAATATAGACATCCCACCCCTGAAGCGCTGGTGGAAAGCGCGCTGGATCAGATCCATCTTTTAGAATCTATGCAGTTTTTCGATATCAAGGTTTCTCTTAAGTCATCAAGTATGCGAGACACCATTGATGCCTACCGATTACTCCACCGCAAAAGTGACTATCCACTCCATCTGGGGATTACCTCTGCCGGCCCCCTCTTCTCTGGCACTATCAAATCTTCAATTGGTCTGGGCATCCTGCTTGAGGAGGGTATAGGTGACACCATGAGAGTGTCATTGACAGGAAGCCCGTTAGAAGAGGTGCGGGTGGGATACGAAATTCTTAAAGCCCTCTTGCTTCGTCAAAGGGGTCCTGAGGTGGTGAGCTGCCCTACCTGTGGGCGCTGTGAAATCAATATTCTCAAGTTGGTAGAGGCTATTGAAGCAGCACTGCCTACCCTTCCCCCGCACCTTAAGATTGCGGTGATGGGGTGCGTGGTGAATGGACCAGGTGAGGCGAAAGAGGCGGACATTGGTATTGCCGGTGGGAGGGGGGTAGGTATCTTGTTTAAAAAAGGGAAGGTGATTAAAAAGCTTAGGGAAAAGGATTTGGCCAAGGCCCTTATCGAAGAAGCGCACACAATGTGATACTATAGGCAGAGAAAGGATATGACAATGCGTTATTCACAGATGTTACTACCCACGCTTAAAGAGGATCCCAGTGATGCAGAGGTGGTAAGCCACCGACTGATGCTGAGAGCAGGAATGATTCGCAAACTTGCTGCAGGAATCTACTCCTATCTCCCTCTCGCCCAGAGGGTAGTGAAAAAGACAGAAGAGATTATCCGGGAGGAGATGAATCGGGCAGGGGCTCAAGAGGTGATTCTTCCTTTTGTCCAGCCGGCAGAACTATGGCAAAAGAGTGGCAGATGGGATATCTACGGTAAGGAAATGGTACGATTTAAGGATCGGAGCGATCGCGAGTTCTGTTTGGGGCCTACCCATGAGGAGGTGATCACCGATCTAGTAAAAAACCAGGTCACTTCTTATCGGCAGCTTCCCCTTACCCTCTATCAGATCCATCTTAAATTCAGAGATGAGGTGAGACCCCGCTTTGGCATCATGCGGGCGAGGGAGTTTGTCATGAAGGATGCCTATAGTTTTGATGTGGATGAAAAGGGGGCAGAGGAGAGTTACCAGAAGATGTACCATGCCTACTGTAACATATTTAGGAGGTGTGGTCTCACCTTTAGAGCGGTAGAAGCTGATACCGGGCCTATCGGAGGTAGTTTCTCTCATGAGTTCATGGTGCTCGCCGATACCGGAGAAGATATAATCTTCTCTTGTAACCGTTGTGAGTATGCGGCGAGCAGAGATAAGGCAGAGATTGGTATTGCGGGGGAAGAGGTCGTACCTCCAGGGGTATGTGGTGAAATGAAGCGAGTTAAGACTCCTCAGCAGCGAACAGTTGAAGAGGTCACCCAGTTTTTAAAAGTACGGCCTCACGAGTTAGTAAAGACGCTGATCTTTCAGGATGAGAAACAGGTGATCGCAGCCCTGGTACGCGGTGACCATGAGACCAATGAGGTAAAGCTACGTTCCCTTCTCGCCACTGAAACCTTGAGCCTCGCTGATGATGAAACCATCGAGCGGATTACCAAAGCCCCTAAAGGGTTTGCCGGTCCGGTGGGGCTCACCATCACCATCATTGCCGATCATGCACTTAAGACAATGAAGAATTTTGTAACCGGAGGAAACGAAAAGGATGTCCACCTCCTCGACGTGAACTTAGGTAGGGATTTTCAGGTAGAGCGCTTTGCCGACATCCGCTTCGCCCAGCAAGGGGATTCCTGTCCCCGTTGCAGTAAAGGAGAGCTTCAAATGGCGAGAGGTATCGAGGTGGGTCACATCTTCAAGTTGGGTACTAAATATAGTGAGTCACTGGGAGCAAAATTTCTAGATGGTCAGAGAAGAGAGCACTATATGGTGATGGGGTGCTATGGTATCGGGGTGGGAAGAACGGTAGCAGCAGCGATTGAACAGCATTATGATAAGAATGGTATCATCTTTCCCTCAAGTATTGCACCATTTCAGGTGACCGTGGTGTCAGTAAACCCCAGAGATCCCGTGGTCAGTGAGGCATCTGAGAGGATTTATGGTAAGCTCGCTCACGCAGGCCTTGAGGTGCTTTTCGATGACCGGGATGAGAGGCCAGGGATAAAATTCAAAGATGCCGATCTCATTGGCATTCCGCTGCGCGTTACGGTGGGGGAAAAGGCAAAGGACGGCGTTTTCGATATCAAGGTGCGAAAAACCGGCGAGGTACTTTTAGTAAGAGAGGAAGAGGTCGTAGAGAAAATCAGGGAGATGAGCTCTGGTGATTAGACTCAAAGACATCATTGATAAGGTGCTTTCCTACCATCCAGAACCGCATATTGATTTAATTGAGAAGGCCTACGTGTTTTCTGCCCAGGTGCACAAAGGCCAGTTGAGACTTTCGGGTGAACCCTACCTTACCCACCCCATGGAGGTGGCGGCACTATTGGCTGACCTCAAGCTGGATGATGTGACGGTGGCGGCTGGCCTTCTTCATGATACGGTGGAAGATACCAACACCCCCCTTGAAACCATTGAAGAGTTCTTTGGGCAGCAGATTGCGTCCCTGGTGGATGGGGTCACTAAAATCAGCAAAATTTCATTTCGTGCCTCTGAGGAAAAGCAGGCGGAGAACTTCAGAAAAATGATTTTAGCAATGGCTAAGGATATTCGGGTAATACTTATCAAGTTAGCCGACCGCCTGCACAATATGAAGACGTTAAATTTTCTCCCCCAGGAGAAAATTACCGAGTCGGCTCAGGAAACTATAGATATCTATGCCCCCTTAGCCAACCGCCTTGGTATCTTTTGGATGAAAAGTCAGCTTGAGGACTATTGCTTACGCTATCTCCACCCGGAGGTGCATCATCAGCTTGAGGAGAAGGTTGCCACCAAAGAGAGGGAATCAAAGAAGTATGTAGGAGAAGTGAGCGATATTATCACCCACGCGCTCAAAGAGCATACGATTGAAGCTGAGATACAGGGAAGGTATAAGCACCTCTATAGTATTTACAGGAAAATGCAGCTCCAAAACGTGGATTTCGATCAGGTGTTCGATGTCGTGGGTTTTAGGATTATCGTTGCGAGTGTGCGGATATGCTATGAAACCTTAGGCGTTATTCATTCTCTGTGGAAGCCGATACCGGGAAGGTTTAGGGACTACATTGCCATGCCTAAAGCTAATATGTACCAATCACTCCACACCACGGTAATAGGACCAGGTGGAAAGAGGATAGAGGTCCAGATCCGCACTCAGGAAATGCACCATGTGGCAGAGCGTGGGATAGCTGCCCACTGGAGGTATAAAGAGGGCAGGGATATAGAGAAGAAGGATGGTGAACAGTTTGCCTGGCTACGACAACTGTTGGAGTGGCAACAAGATTTAAAAGATCCACGTGAGTTCCTGGATACGGTAAAGATTGATCTCTTCCCTGAAGAAGTCTATGTCTTTACCCCCAAGGGAGCGGTGAGGCAGTTGCCTCGAGGGGCTTCTCCTATTGACTTCGCCTATAGTATTCACACGGAGATAGGACACCACTGTGTGGGGGCGAAGGTCAATGGACGCTTAGTGAATTTGAAATATCAGCTAAAACATGGTGATATTGTTGAGATTCTCACCTCTCTCCAGCGCTACCCTAGTAAAGACTGGCTTAGATTTGTTAAGACCTCTCGGGCAAGAACCAAGATCAATCATTGGATAAAGCAGCAGGAGGAAGCCAAGAGCGTTGAACTGGGGAAAGAGATCTGTGAAAAGGAATTTAGAAAGCATGGGCTCAATTTTTTAAAATTGTCAAAAAAAGAGGTTATGGAGAAGCACTTTGCTGATCTTAAACTTAAAGATACGGAAGAGTTGTTTTCCTCAATAGCGTATGGGAGGATTTCGGCCAAACAACTCTTGGGTTACTTTATTTCGCCAGAAGAGTTAGAGAAAGGTGAGAAGGAGCCTTCTCCTATAAAGAAAGTTGCCCAGAAGCTTACGGGGAAAGAGCGGAGCGGGATCATTGTAAAAGAAATAGATACTATTATGGTGAAGTTTGGTAAATGTTGTAACCCCCTTCCGGGAGAAAAGATAAAAGGATACATTACCAGGGGCAGGGGTATCACTATTCATTCTGGTGAGTGTATGTATCTTCCGGGGTGTGATCAGAAGAGATTGGTTGATGTAGAGTGGGACCACCGCAAAGAATTTGTGTATCCAGTTAAGATAGAGGTTACCTTTTTGGACAAGAAGGGATTGCTGGCAGCAATTAGCTCTTCTATTTCTTTAGCAGAGGCCAATATTTCAAACGTCAATGCCCGTACTATTGGTGGACAGAGAGGAATAAGTACCTTTGAGTTGGAGGTGAGTGATATCAAACACCTCCAACGGGTAATAAAATCAATTGAAAAGGTTAAGGGAGTTATTAAGGTGAGTCGTCTCACTCCTTGAGTGAGTAAGATGACTATTGGTTCTCTAGCTCAAGGGGGGTTTTAGTTCTAGGGGGCTTAGTAATAAAGCCTGAGCGGATACACCTGGTACACACATTAATCCTCTTTACCTCTCCACCCATGAACACCCTTACCTTTTGAAGATTGGGATACCATACCTTTTTGGTTTTGTTGTTGGCATGGCTCACATTGTTGCCAACATGCCTTCCTTTGCCACAGATTTCACAGATCTTAGCCATTTTTTTCTACCTCGCATTCTTAAAAAAGTTTTGTACTAGTATCATATTTTAATTGTTTTGGCAAGTATTTTCCCACGTTCCTTGTGATTACCCATGTCGTTAATTGAGATATAGGAGAGGGGGTAGTAATAAAAAATGGTTTTTTAAAGAAGCACTTTTGCTCCTATAGTCATAAAATATTTAAAGTTTTTATTTTTTTTACGATGTTTATTATTAACCTTTGCCTAATTGAGGCGGTATGCGCGCCGTTAATTTGCTAGTACTTTTTATCCTCTCCTTTACGCTCTATGCGGTGTGCGAGTTTAAAGGTTATCGTGGTTACTATCACAGCTTGCCTTGTTTAATTGCTGCCTTTTTATTGGTGAGATATAAGTTAAAATTATCAAAATATCTATAATTCCCCTCCCCCTCTCGCCTTCATAGCTAATAAAATTAACCACCGTTTTTCATTTCTTTTTCTTTAACCTTACCCTCCTTGCCTCAATGTTGGAGTATTTTTAACAAGCTTGTGAGCCAGGATAGCTCATTTTAAGAGTATGCATCCTATTTG
>CAYYOQ010000083.1:0-8624 GCA_964473235.1 uncultured Thermodesulfobacteriota bacterium
ATTGACGGGGCTTTCAGCCGATTGGTCACCCCGCAACTGTCCAAGAAAAGTCAAGTGCTTCCTGCGAGCGAAAAACTCTGCGAGACAATTTATAATTGTGAATTTCTGGGATTCGTTGATGCAGCGCGGAGGAGGGTTGGATGTCTGCTTCACCCTTCCCTTCATCAAGGTAGGGATTTAAGAACGTGTTCTTTTTACGGTGCGGAACTCTGTGGTGGGCACTTCTGTATCGGCTTCACCTCTCTCTCCTTTGTGGAACAGGAAGCCGTTATAGGGTCACTCGATGATTGGTACCTCTATGGACTGGTGATTACCGATATTGACTTGGTGAAAGAGTTTTTCACGCACACTCAAAACCGCTTGGGAGAGGGCCTGCGCAGTGAGAGGTTAAAAGATGAGGAGGTTCGAGGAGCGCTGCGAGAATTTTTTAGCCTCAAAGAGTACTGGAGGTTTGCCTCCAAGGGTAAGCGGTTGGGAAAGTACTGCTTCGCTCACGCTGAATACCAGATTGCACGGATTGAGTATGAAAAGAACTGGAAGGTACCACCATCTAGGTTTGATACAATTTTTCTGAGTCTCTCTTCTGATTTTACTACCGTGACTGAGGTGCATGAGGCAGAGGCTATTATTGAAGAGAAGGTGGGTACATTCATTGAGGCTTATCAGAAGGGGTGAAGATTCATTCAGTAAATTTCATACAGATCGAGTAGCAATTATCTTCCAGTTTACTTTGCACGGGGTAACCGCATTTGTGAATAACGTGCAACATAATCCTGTTTTCGGCAAGTATCTCAGCAGAGAAACCGCAGATACCCCTACTTTTAGCGATCTCCACCAGATAACAGAGCAGAAAGGTACCAATGCCCCTGTTCTGGTAGTGCTCATGGACGATAAAGGCAAGTTCTGCAAGGTTAGTGGAACGATTGAGGTAGTAACGACCAACCGCGATAATCTGATCCTGGTCTTCATGTTTGATGAGCCCAGCAATGGCCATGTCTTCATCATAATCAGGGTTTACCATCTGCTGGAGTTTACTGTGAGGCATATGGACCCGGCGGGTGAAGAATCGTTGATAAAAACTTTCATCGGAGAAGGAGTAGAAGAATTCCTTCATTAAAGGTTCATCGGTGAATCTCACCGGTCGGAAAAAGACTTCAATGTTTTGATCAAAGCATTTTGTAACCTCCAGTTCCACCGGGTAGGGTCTACAAGTTTTGGGTGGTTCTTGATCAGCATATACATAGCATCGTATTTTTGCGAAGTTAAGGAGTTTTTGGTGGAACTTGGGGTGAGCAATATTAATCAGCGCGATTGCCCTCTCGCGGAGACTCTTCCCGTGTAGATATGCCACACCATACTCTGTAACCACATAGTGGACATCTCCCCTGCAGGTTACTACCCCTGTTGCTTCACTCAAGTGGGGAACAATGCGAGAAACGGTTTCATTTTTTGCCGTTGAAGGGAGTGCAATGATAGGTTTACCGCCTTTAGACTTGGAGGCGCCGCGCATGAAATCTGCTTGGCCTCCAAGCCCGCTGTAAAGAAGGTAGCCTAACGATTCTGCTGAAACTTGTCCGGTGAGATCAACCTCAAGGGCTGAATTGAGTGCCACCATCTTCTGGTTGAGGCTGATGACAAAGGGATCGTTCACGTACTCACTGGGATAGAGTTCAACAATGGGATTATCATTGATAAAATCATAAAGTTTTTTGGTGCCCATACAGAGCGTGGCAACGATCTTTCCTGGGTGGAGAGTCTTTTTCTTGTTAGTTATCACTCCCTTTTCCCACAAATCTACCACCCCGTCGGTGATCATTTCGGAGTGCACACCGAGATCTTTTTTATCTTTAAGAAAGCCGGTGATGGCTGAGGGGATAGTACCGATGCCCATCTGGATGGTGGAGCCGTCTTCAATCAGTGCCGCAATATTTTTAGAGATTTGCTTAGTGACTTCATCGGGGAGAGGGACAATGACTTCCGGCAGTGGTGTGTTGTGTTCAACGAGAATATCAATCCGATCAATATGAATAAGAGTATCTCCTCGGGGACGTGGCATTTGGGGGTTGATCTCTGCAATAACCGCTTGTGCGCTCTCCGCAGCAGATTTTACTACATCTACGGAGATTCCATAGCTGCAGAACCCCTGTTCATCTGGTGGTGTTACTTGAATGAGCGCGACATCAATGGGGATGCTGCGACTCCTGAAGAGATGAGGTAAATCGGAGAGAAACACCGGGGTGTAGTCTCCGCGTCCATCTGCGATTGCACTGCGAGTGTTCTCACCGATAAAAAAGGCGTTGCAGCGAAAATTGTTACAGAATTTCTCATTGGTATAGGGGGTATCTCCTACCGTTATGATATGCATGATCTCAGTATCAGTAAGCTGGTTTCCTACGTTTTCTAAGGCCTGTACTAAGAGACTGGGTACCGCACAGCCTGAACCGATAAAGATTTTTTCACCCGGCTTTATTTTTTTTAACGCGGATACAGGGTCTTTGAGTTTATGCCGATATTTTACTTTCCAATCTTCCTGGGCCATGCGCTTTTCCTTTTAAAAAAATTTTACCACTTGCATTCCATAAAGGCAAGAAACATTAATAATAGGGTTCAGGGTGACTCTAAGGTATCTTTGGCTATCAGGAAGTACAGCTTCCCAGAGTGCCTCAAGTGACTGGCGAGGTACTCAGCCTGGACCCCCGCTCCACAGAAAAGATCTACTCGATGGGGACCTCTGATGGCACCCCCCTCGTCTTGAGCGAGCACGAAGCGAGACCACGACTTCGTAGGGTTAGACAAATCTGATGAGGTAATAGAAGGTACACCGGTTACCATATAGGAGAGGGCTCCAGGGGGAAATATCTGTTTGTCGGTTGCAATTGATCTCCCAGGCGTGAGCGGTATTCCAAGGGAGCCTGTGATATCACCCTTCCATAGACTGAAAAAGGTATAGCGCTCATTTCGATTAAGGTAGTGCTGAAGTTGGTCAGGGTGTTGTGCGAAGTATGAGCGGATGGATTCCATCGATGCCTGCTGAGGCGAGATAACACCATCTTTGAGCATCTCCTCCCGAAGTGAGCGGTAAGGGTAGTAGTTACTGCCTGCGAAATGGAGAGGGAGAAGTGTGCCATCGGATAACCTAACCACTCCTGAGCCTTGTACATGCAGGAGGTAGCAGTCGATGAGGTTCTTGAGGTACACGATTTCATACCCTTTGCCTTTCAGTACCCCTTCCTCATCAATCTGTTTTCGCGTATAGTAGGGGTACTCCTTGCCGTCTTTAATTCTCACCGCTTTTTTAAGTCCATGAGGTTTCGTTGCTCTGATGACGAGATCGTCAGGTAAACGGTAGAGTGGATAGCGGTACTCTTTACTGGGTTTAAGGTTTCCCGTCACCTGAGGGAGGTAGTATCCAGTAAAGGTGACCATCCCAGTTCCATTTTCACCGTTTGATTGGTATACCTCAAAGTACGTTTTGATGAGCTGATTTAAATCTTGACCCTCGCTATGTTCAAGGATGCGAAGGAATTGTTCTAGCGTTTCCTTTATGGTTTCAGAGGATATGGTCTTTCTGCCAAAGGAGTAGAGAGCTGGTTGGGTGAGCTGGTAGAAGTAGTTAATCTGTTTTTTCAGTGCGCGGATAAGTTCCTCCTTGTCTCCGTTGTCGAAGAAAAAGGGGTACTCATCAGGGGAAAGTCGCACCAGGTGGGGGCGGAACGGTTCGATTGGTAGAGGGGGAAGGGTTACCCTCTGGCAGTTGGAGGTAAGCAAACCTATGAGCACTAGCACCAAGCTTACCCACTGGCGAAGGGAAAATGATTTCATAGATGTCCTACCACCTTTCTCAAATTCTTATAGGGGGAAAATGGTTCAAGGCTACAGAGGTTCTTTAAATTTCTTATAGCAGCTGGCATATAGGTAGTAAAATGAATTTTTTTCTTTATGGTGGAGAGATAGGCGAATGCACCCAGTATCTGCATCGCGCGGTGGAGTGCAATAAAAGGATATTCTGAAAGAAATTTTTCTCTCTCAACGGTAGTAATCAGAGAGAGCTGCCTAAGATAGTAGTCTATGAGTGTGGTTTGCAACCCTTCATCGAGATCGACGTAGGGATCAAGCAGGAGAGAGGCAAGATCGTAGTGAAGGGGTCCTTTCCGCCCTCCCTGGAAATCAACAAAACGGAACTGATGCGCTTTGATCATGATGTTATTTGATTGAAAATCCCGATAGAGAAAAAAGCTTCTGTCCATCAATGAGAGAGTGCTCGCAAGCTCTTGGAATTCATCATGGAGAAACTCTTCGGTAATATCCACGTTGAGATACCCTTTCAGAAAGGCGCGAAAGAAGTAACCTGATTCCCAGGTACGAACGAAGTGACTATCATACGGTACGCTATGAATCTTGGTGGCATCAAATCCCTGTGCTCCTTCGACTTGGATGGAGGGAAGGATGTCAAGTAGCTGTTGGTATAATTCTCTGAGTCGTACCGGGTCATGTTTCATCTCACGTGCCTTATCCCGCAGATGGGTACTCCCTAGGTCTTCTATGATAAACCAGCCCCTCTCTCTTTGAAACTCATAGATCTCAGGTGTGCCAATCCCTTGAGACCTCAAATGGGTACCAATGTAGTAGAAGGAGTCGTTTTCATTAATTCCTGCTTCGTTGGAGGAGGGGTGAGAGTTAACTACTATAATGAGAGAACCGCTTTGATAAGAAAGACGATAGAACACCCGATCAGAACCACCTCCTGAGAGGAGCTGCCAGGTGGATTCACTAATGGCTAGGTTATTGCTGCGGAGATACCCTTCTGCAAAGGAGATGATCTCTTGAGAGGGCTGATCTTGGGTGTCGTTGCCCATACTGTGCTATCGTAAATGGTAAATGGTGAATCGTAAATGGTAAATGGTAAATTTTGCATCTTGTATCTTACTCAACCACTACTTTTCCCTTCAACGAGTGGTTCACCTTGATTCTATCACCAATGATGCAATCTTCAATGGTGAGGTTGTCACTGACTTCCACTTCGTCCCAGATAATGGAATTTCTTATGATGCACTTTTTACCAATGGAGGTATTGCTCCCCACACTCACGTAACCTTCAAGAAGAGTCCCTTTTCCTATAGCGATGGATTCCTTTTGATTAGCAATAGAAAGGGCGTCTCTCATTAATGGTGTTCTCTTGTGGAAGATATCACTGTGGATGTGGTGATAATCTTCTGGTGTGCCGATGTCACGCCAATAGTGGTTCTCAACGTGATATCCGCAGACCTTCATACCTTGAGCAATGAGGTTACGATAGATAGTAATAATATCTGCATAGCAGCGGGGAGAGATTTCCCTTAGCAGGAGAGGGGAGATGATGTGGATGCCGGTGAAGGCGCGCAGGTAGGTAGGGGTGGAGGTCTCCTTAACCCTTTCCCCTCGAATACCGACAATGCGCTTCTCTTGGTCAATCTCTACATGATGGTAACGAGGATAGGTGTGGAGAACAAGCGTTGCCAGGTTGCCACTGGTCAAGTGATATTGATAGGCAGCGTCAAGGTCAATGGTGTGGATACTATCTCCATTGACCACGATAAAAGGTTGATCGTCCCAGAAATATTCTACGTTTTTGATCCCTCCCCCAGTACCTAAAAGGGAGGGCTCATGGCTGAGGGTAATGTTCACATCTGCAGGAGTGTTTTCCCTAAAGTAGTTACTTATGTGCTGGTGGAGATGGTGGGTGTTAATGATGATATCTTTCACACCTATTCCCTTTAGTTGAGTGATGATAAGAGATACAAGGGGAATAGTGTAGATAGGAAAGAGGGGCTTTGGCCTGAGATTAGTTAAGGGGAGGAGACGGGTTCCCGTACCTGCTGCAAGAATCATAGCTTTCATGGTAGTATGCCTGTTTAGTGATAGAGGAAAAAGCGCCGTGCTGTTTCCTTAAATGTAGTAAGATCTTCTTGCCAGGAATGTTCGCATTGGTCTAGATCGAGATGGTGCTCGATACTTTCCCTCACCCTTTTATCTCCGGTGATGAGGTCAATAGGCATTTGCTCCTCTTCATATTCATAGGGGGGAGTACGCCAGGCAAACTGGGTGGGATAAAGTGAGAGAGTATCCTGGAGGATGGCGAGCGTGGTGAGGTAGGGTTTGTAGGTGTGGGAGTCGTTAACATGAATCTGCACGCCACCACAAACCTTATTGTGCCATTTATTAAAGGTGGGTTCAAAAAACACTTCCCTTAGGTGGATACCAGGTAAATTTCTTTTGTGGAGTTTCTCTTTTAAATGGTAGGGATCGATAAAGGGGGCTCCACACAGTTCGAATGGGGTGGTGGTGCCTCTCCCTTCAGAAAGGTTAGTTCCCTCAAGCATCACCTGCCCCGGGTAGACCAGGGCAGTGGAGGAGGTGGGCATATTAGGTGAGGGTGCTACCCAGGGGAGACCGGTGTGGTGAAAGAGCATCCGGCGATTCCATCCCTCCAGGGGTATCACTTCAAGCTCACAGCCGATCTGATAGTGGTTATTGAAGAGGAGCGCTACTTCTCCTATGGTTAATCCATGCCTCATGGGGATGGGGTAAACCCCAACAAAAGAGCGAAGCCCTTCCTTGAGTATATTTCCCTCTACCCTCTCTCCTCCCAGAGGGTTGGGCCTGTCGAGCACTACCACTTTTTTTCCATAGCGCTTTGCTGCCTGCAGGCAATAGGCCATGGTGGAAATGAAGGTATAGACTCTCGTTCCCACGTCCTGGAGATCAATGACCATAGTATCGATATGGTCCATCATCTCGCGGGTGGGTATGCGGGTTTTGCCATAGAGACTCACTACCGGGATGTGATAGCGTGGGTGAAGGAAATCGTCTGATTCCACCATGTTGTCCTGTTTTTCTCCCCTGATACCGTGCTGTGGCCCGAAGAGGACCTTTAGGTGGTGAGGGTATCGCTCAACCAGGAGATCAAGGGTAGCTCGAAGCTGACTATCAACGGAGGCTTGATTAACCAGGAGCCCTATCCTCTTCTCGCCTAACCAGGAGGGAGAGAGTTCAATCAGTCTTTCAATGCCTAGTTTTACCTTAGCCATTTAACTTGCCTTAAAAGGAAGGTTCCCCGGTGCGTGCGCTTTTCCAAAAACAACTTTTATCAGGGAGGATAATTGTATTCTACGAAAACCATAGGTTGTTATACAGGTGTCCTTGGGACTTAACCATTCACGATCAAAGGGGTTATCCAGGAGCACGTAGATAGTATCCTGGTTTCCTTTCTGCAACTTTTTGATAAGCGCCTTCTGTCCCCCGTGACCCTGGGCGTTAGAGATACACAGGATGCAGAGTTGATGATGGTTGAGGAGGGCGCTGATGCGTTCAATTTCCTTGTGATCAGGGTTTAAGGAGAAGAAATGGAATGAGAGGGTGCCTGAAAAGTAGCGTTTACATTCCCTTATGAGAAAGTGGTGAGCAGTAGGTTTATACCCCTCTTCTAGCGTAGGGAGTGTTGACAGATCAGGGAAGAGGAGAAGGATATCTTTTGTCTTGTCACTTGTAAGGGGGAGGAGGTGGTGTGCATCTGAAATGATCGTAATTGACCGTTGCGCGATCTGCCGAGTCAAGGTGTCGGGGTTGGGTAAGGTTTTAGTACGGAGAGAAGGGACTTGTTTGCTACAGAAGTTTTGTAAGTTTTGAATTTTCTCAATGCTTGCATCAAGCGCAGCGTGGGAAAGCAGTGAGTGGGTGTAGGCATCACGCAGTGCCCGGAATGCTCGCTTTTGCCATTGGTAGTTACTGCAGATAAGGAGCACATCATGTCCTGCCTCGGTTGCTCTAAGGCAGGCATCTTCAATGCGGTGGTATTTCCCAATGGCTCCCATTTCCAGGTCATCAGAAAAAATAACACCATGGTAGGCGAGTGAGGTCCTGAGGCAGTCATGGATAATGTTTTTTGAGAAGGTAGCCGGAAGGGGTCCTTTGCTATCGAGGGTGGGGCAGTGAATATGGGTGGACATAATTCCTCTCACGCCATTTTCTATGGCCTTTCTAAAAGGGTAGAGGTGGGTTTTTGTAAAAGATTTCCTAGAAAGAGCAATGGTGGGGAGATCGTGGTGGGCATCCACCTCTGCTGCCCCCTTACCTGGGAAGTGTTTGGCAACAGCAGCTACACCCATCCTTTGGGTTCCTCGGATAAGGGCAGTAGCAAGCGCTGATACCTTTCCTGGATCATCGCCGAAAGAACGGATGGTGATGCCAGGGTTGTAGTGAGAGGTAATTACGTCAACCACTGGTGCGAGATTAATGGTGATGCCCATCTTTTTAAGTTGGAAGGCAGAGATAAGTCCCTGGTGATAGGCGAGAAGAGGGGAACCGGCGGCTCCTAATGCCATGTTCCCGGGGAAAACGGTAACCCCCTTGGTGAAACGAATCACACGACCCCCTTCCTGGTCAATAGCAATAAGGGGGGGTGAGGGTAAGAGCTCATGGAGGTGGGTAATGAGGGTGCGTACCTGTGTGGGAGAGGAGATATTTCTGCTGAAAAGGATAATGAATCCAGGCTGTAGTTCCAAAAGATGCTTTTTTGTTTTCGCATCAATGGTTTTACCCTCGATTCCTATCATTAATCTCTGGCCGATTTTCTCTTTAAGGTCCAT
>CAYYOQ010000084.1:0-7344 GCA_964473235.1 uncultured Thermodesulfobacteriota bacterium
GACCGCACTTTCAATAATGAAGCTCGTCCAAAAACCTGCAGGTTTCTACGCAGGTGGATCTATCCTCTTTCGCGGTAGAAATCTCCTGAGCCTCTCCGAATCTGCAATCAGGCAAGTTCGGGGAAACAACATCTCTATGATTTTTCAAGAACCGACAACCAGTTTGAACCCGGTATTTACTATAGGCAACCAAATCACTGAAGCAATAAAACTCCACCAGAAGGCTAAAGGAAATAATGCCAAAGGAATAGCCATCGATATGCTTCACCGCGTGGGTATCCCTGAACCGGGACATTGCTACTATGAGTATCCTCACCAGCTTTCGGGAGGGATGATCCAGCGGGTAATGATTGCCATAGCCCTCTCCTGCCACCCCGACCTGCTCATCGCTGATGAACCCACCACCGCACTTGACGTCACTATTCAAGACCAGATTTTATACTTACTCAACGAGCTGCAGAAAGATTTCAAGATGTCCATTCTTCTCATTACCCACGATTTAGGCATCATCTATGAAAATGCAGACCGGATTGCCGTTATGTATGCGGGGAAGATTGTGGAGCTAGCTGATAAAAAGCAACTCTTCGAAAAACCTGCTCACCCCTACACCATAAAACTTTTTCAGTCAATCCCGGGAAGGATTAAAAGAGGAACAAGGCTTGAAACTATACAAGGAATGGTACCCAAGGCAACTGAGTATCCTCAAGGGTGCCGGTTCGTTGACCGCTGCCACCTCTCTCTGCCCATCTGCCATGATACTGCTCCCCAACTGCTCCCGCACCATAACGGGCGCCTCGTCTCCTGCCACCTCTCTACCTCTGCCTTCCAACACACCGGATCCACTTTTGCCATGTCAGATGAGCCTATGCCACCTTCACTTGCTCGCATCCCAGGAGAAAATCTACTCCTCTCAGTCCGTGGTCTTAAAACCTACTTCCCCATTAAAAAAGGTATCTTAAAAAGAACAGCAGGGTACGTTAAAGCGGTAGATGGGGTTGATCTAGCCATCAGCCATGGCATGACCATGGCGCTGGTGGGAGAATCTGGATGCGGTAAAACGACCTTCGGGAAAACCGTGATAAGATTACTGAAACCTACCTCGGGGGGCATTACCTTCGACGGTATCAATCTACATGCGCTTTCTCATAGAAAGCTTAGAAAATACAGGAAAAACTTTCAAATCATTTTTCAGGATCCTTTCGCCTCACTTAATCCCCGGATGATGGTGGGAGATATCATCAAGGAGGGAATGGCAGTCCATACTATTGGCAGTAATCATCATGAACGAATAGGTATGGTAAAAGAACTTATGAAAACCGTGGGTTTGAGCCCAGATATGCTCTATCGATACCCCCACGAGTTCTCTGGCGGACAACGTCAGCGTATCGCTATCGCTCGAGTACTCGCGCTACAACCCAAATTTATTGTGTGTGATGAAGCTACCAGCGCCCTGGATGCCTCGATCCAGGCACAAATCCTTAACCTTTTTGATGAGCTTAAAAAACGCTACTCACTTACCTACCTTTTCATCACCCATAATCTTTCCGTAGTAGAATACCTGGCAGATATGGTTGCGGTGATGTACCTTGGGAGAATTGTTGAGAGGGGCACCACCTCTGAAGTATTCGATACCACAAAACACCCCTACACCAAAGCCCTCCTCTCAGCAGTCCCTACGATAGATCCTAAGACAGGGATAGAAAAAATCCACCTC
This sequence comes from uncultured Thermodesulfobacteriota bacterium, assembly GCA_964473235.1. Lineage (GTDB taxonomy): Bacteria > Desulfobacterota > WTBG01 > WTBG01 > WTBG01 > CAYYOQ01. The sequence goes on from CAYYOQ010000084.1 coordinate 1,715, forward strand.
ACCGGAGATGTTCCCTCCCCTAGTAATCCTCCCAGTGGTTGCCACTTCCATCCTCGCTGCCCCTCCCGGATGGACAGGTGCAAGGTTTCCTATCCCGTACTATCTTATTTTTCTGAAACCCATTTATGCCACTGCCATCTCTACGCAGATTAAATTTCACCCACTACTTTCATCTTCATTTCCCGGTGCCACCTTCCACACAGCTTTACAATCCGCGTCCTTAGCAATCTCGCACAGGCAACATCCACTTCGGGGAAAAAGGGACCTTTATGAGATAATTCTCAAGAGATTAACCAGCCCGAGGCTGGTAAATTCTCAGAGTTTTATAGGTAAGAATCTACACAAAATATTGAGTTATACCTTTTAGACTGTGGATAATCTAGCAACACGCCCATTTTAGAACAAACCATAAACTGTTCTTTTATACAGGATATTTATAATTAATTGATTTATAAAGATATATTGAGTGGTCAATTTTTGAGCAAAATGCTAAATCCCCTTAAAATTCAGCTAACATTTTCTAAAATACCATGAGTTATTCACAGGCTATTAACAATCTTTCCAAGTAGAAAGGTAGTAAGTTTTAGAATCCCTAAAACAATAATCCATTCAATTCCGAAATGAGATTATTGAGAAGAATAACTTTATGAAAATTTTCAATATAGGAAGAATAAAAATTTATTTGGAAGCATTCAGGAATGAATCAAATCTAATTGAGAGGCAAAGATTGAGGATAGGAATAGAAGTGAAAACTTTAATAACACATTATTCAATTGAATCAGACAAAGTAATAACCGCAGTTTCCGTTTACTTCATCCAAATCCCGCTGGTCTATGGGAAAAGTCTTACAGTGTTGTGGTCTCCACAGAAAATAAGTAGCACACTTCCTCGATGAAGTTAAACAAAGGCACTTAAAAGAAAGTTCACAACACTTTCCGCACTGACGGCATTCTCCTCTCCGGCGACTTAACTGCTCCTCGAGATAACTCTTGCTGAAATTACTGATAATGATTCTACGAAAAACTCCCTTTAGCCGTGACCATCTCATTGATAGACTCTTTTATATTTTTACTCTAAGGATTTTCTTAGTAAAACTCTGAGAATTTATCTCTGTGTATCATCTCATATAGGTCCCTTCTCCCTTCGAGGGGAGAAGGTCAGGAATGAGGGGTGATAAAAATTCAACGACCCCTCAGCATGTGCTCAGGATAGTTATAAAATATATTAAAATTTCAAGTATCTTCGGCTAGGATTTTATATAGCTTTTACAATACTAAATGGGTTATGTCAAGTAACTTTACCCTTACCATTGCACGAAATCTTTTATAACCCACAGTAACGGCTTTTACACTCATCCATCACGAAGCATTTATTCAACGGCTTTCGTTTCTTTAGCAGAGCTCGACGAAGGCTCCACCAGCTGTTTATCCTTTAATTTTTTTATAAGTTCACTATATGAAGCTTGCCTAATAATAGTATAGAACTGAACCCGGTAGTTCTTTACCATGCTCACCCCTTCAATAATCACATCATAGGCAACCCATTCCGCACCTTTCTTAATTACCCTATATCCAACTGATACTTCAGTTCCTGCCTTATTGATTACCCGGGTTTCGATTAATGCCTTATTTCCTTCTATCAATTCCTTGTCGTAGAATACTTTCTCCCCTGCATAGTTATCTATTACCTTTCTAATATAGAGATCCTCTAAAAGATTTGAAAATAGCGTGGTAAATTCTTTCCTCTCATCCTGGGTTCTTTCTCTCCAATATAAGCCCAAAGAACGCTGGGAGATTTCCCCCCAATCGAATCCCCCATGAGCTATTGCCCTGATTTTCTTATTCAACTCTTCTTTGGTGTGAGATTGACGGTACGCAGTATCATCTAAAATGGTAATTAGCTCATTAATCCTGCTTTTAAGCTGCTCCATCGGTGAACTTGCATACACCGACACCGTCCTAAAGGTAAATACACAACAACTTAAGGTAAAAATTATTACTATCCAACACCTACCTGATACCATCACTTTTTGATTCCTTTTCAACTCTCAACTCCTTTCTCAGTAAATTTATAACCCCTTATTCGAATTCTCAAACCCTTTCCTCTTAGAGCTCTTGACCTTTTTAATTCCTAAACTCTTTAACCCTCGAACCCTTTCACCCTTGACTCCTCTATCTCACACTTTACCCATAACAAACTTAGCAATTAACTCCTCCAGGTCAATGGGAGGTTCGGTTTCCATAATTCTCCCACCATGTTCGATAAGTTCATCTGCCCCCCCTGGAACAATATCAACATATTTTTCCCCTAATAATCCTTTGGTTTTAATAGAAGCTATGGTGTCATCTTGCAGCTTCACGTTTCTATTAATCTCTAACACCACGCGAGCCTGGTAATCTTCATTAAGGGTAAGGCTTCTCACCCTTCCCACTTCTACGCCGGCTATCTCAACCAGCGCCCCCGCCTTAAGACCGCCTATGCTGGGAAATAGTGCGGTTACCTGGTATCCGCTCCCCCCCACCCACTCCATCTTACCAAGCTTAATTGAGATGTACCCCAGCGCGATAACACCACACAGAACGAAAATACCTACCACCAGTTCAAGATCAAATTTTCTCATAATCTCCCTCTTCTATCTGGGTTAACTCTCTGATGTGTGCGTAACACCTCCGGTGAGAAACTCCTGCACAAGAGCATTACTGCTTCTTTGAATTTCTTCAGGTGTGCCAAAAGCCACTATAGTACCCCCGCTCAACAGAGCCACTTTCTGGACCACCGCAAAAATCTCTGGGATCTGGTGAGTGACGATGATTCCTGTAAACCCGTGCTTCTGATGCGTCACTTTGATATAGTTAAGCACGTTACGAACTGTAATGGGATCAAGCCCCGTGGTGGGTTCGTCAAACAACATAATTTCAGGGCTGGTAATCAGTGCCCGGGCAAGTGCCGCGCGCTTTTTCATACCACCGCTGAGCTCAGCGGGAAACTTAGTATCTTCATCCTCAATGCCTACATGTTCAAGCATGGTGCATACGAGGTCTTTGATTTTTCCCTCTTGCAATCGTGTCTTTTCACGCAGGGGAAAGGCAACATTATCATAGACATTCATGGAATCAAAGAGGGCACCACCCTGAAATAAAAAACCCAAACGCTCCCGGTATTGCTCCAGAGCCTTCCCTTTGAGACGTGCAACCTCAAGACCCCCTACCACTATAGTACCCCTATCGGGTTCCATTAATCCTGAAACGTGCTTTAAAAAAACACTTTTCCCCGCCCCGCTCCCCCCAATTACTGCGAGAATCTCCCCTTTTTCGACTCGCAGAGAAACCCCTTGAAGTACCGGACGATGGTTAAACGATTTATAGAGGTTTTCAACGGTGATCATTGTGCCAATTAAAAGAAGAATGATGCCATGAAATAATCCCACACCAGAATCAGCACCGAACAGACAACCACCGCTTCAGTAGTTGCCTTGCTTACCCCTTCGGCCCCGTAACCGGTATAGTACCCCTTATAGCAGCAAATCCAGTTAACAATTATCCCAAAGCTCATTGATTTATAAAATCCCACGGTGATATCTTGCATGGTCACCATGTTTCTCATCTCACCAAAATAGCCTCCCTCACTCAGCCCGAGCATTTTCACTCCCACCAGATACCCTCCCAAAATACCGATTAAATCAAAAAAAGCCGCCAGTATGGGAAATGAAATTATCCCCGCTACAATATTAGGAACTACTAGGTAGCGAATCGGGTTTAGTGCCATCATCTCCAGCGCATCGATCTGTTCAGTTATCCTCATAATACCAATCTCCGCAGATAATGCTGAACCCGCGCGAGCGGTAATCATGATGGCAGTGAACACCGGTCCTAACTCCCGAATCAAGCTCAACGCCACTATAGGCCCCAAAAGAGACTCAGCGGCAAATTTATTGAGTGAATAGTATCCCTGAATGCCCAGCACCATTCCCGTAAAAGCCCCTGTTAAGAGCACGATAAAGGTTGAGTTTACTCCCACGAAACGAACCTGTTTAATGACCCGGTAGATTTTGTAGGGAGGAATAAAGATGAGTACTATTGCGGTAAAGAGAAAAATACCTGATTTTCCCAAGCTACTGATAGTCTTAAGAAATAGATGACCCAGGTATCGAATTGGAAGAATAAGTATAGTTACCATGTCAGCAAAACAAGAAGGAACTTCGAGTCAAATAGTGAACTGCAAGGAAATTTTAGGAAAGAAGTATATCGAAATTAAAGTGGCAGGTCAAGGAATTGTAAGAGACTTTATATAGTGCTTGACTATTGCCCATATTTATTTTATTTATGTATGCAATACTGGGGGATCGTCCAGCGGCAGGACATGAGGCTCTGGACCTCAGTACGGGGGTTCGAATCCTCCTCCCCCAGCCAATTTTTTTAAGGTCCCATCGTCTAGCGGCCTAGGACGTCGGCCTCTCACGCCGAAAACACGGGTTCGATTCCCGTTGGGACCACCATAGAAATTTAGGGGTTAGTGATTTTTCTAATCCCTTTTGTTCTTTTTAGTATCTAAAATTTATGGTCTCGTCAAAGTTAAGAAATTGAGGATTGATTACCTCAACCCTTCAGAGGCATACCTCAGTAAGGTCACCTTATCCTCTGCCTCTATGCTGAGAAACTTAATCCCACCCTTTAAACTGAATCGAGGATTACCATCAAGTTCTTCAATCCACATAAGGGTACCGACAATATCAATTGGTTCCTCCTTCGCACGAACGGCTGCCTCAAATTGTAGAATTGAACCAAGAGAAATCTTCTCACTTTCATACATTTCAACCCCCACTCCCCCTCCGCTCACATTGTTAATAGAACACTCGTTCCATCTCCCGGAGTCATCTTTAACTAAATACTTCGCATTGATCGTGGTGTGAAACCTTTTAAATTCTCTTCTCTCTTCCATAGTATCCCCTTTAAGTATTAAGCTGACATACCCTAGAAGGAATAGATAGTACTTTTGCTATTTCTCTTAATGCCACTAGTGTGCTTAGTTTAATTTTTGTGTAAAGTAGCATCCTTTTTCTTAATGTTTTTTTAAAGTCTACCGATTACTATATAAAGTCTGCGGTGTTCGTGTCAAGGGTTAGGCAAGTTAAATAAATTTTAATAGACCTACTTGCACGGCATTTGCGGACTTTTTTATTGCTTTATTTGTCTTCCATAGCGATCTCTCTGCTGCCAGCGATATGCTCACCTGACCTCTTTCCCTTCTACAATCCATTTAATGACAGCATAGGCTTTCTCAACAAAATACTGAAGCTGCTTTTGAGGATGTTTTGTTTCAGTTGTATCGACACCGATGAACCTGAACTTTTCGCTATTGTTTACTAAGAAGCTGTCACCACCTATGACTCTGCTGCAGGTGAGGGTTTTGGCTTGTGAGATATAAAAGATAGAGGTGCAGAGAATGACCATGAGGAAAGACACTATCCTTATGTTGATTGAAATCTTTCCAGAGTTTTCCATGTAATTTTTATACCACAGAACGGCTTAGGGGTAAAGAAGAAGGTGGGGTAAGTGTTTTCATTATCATAGCTTTTTTAGTTTCTTTAATAGAAGCTAGCCAAAAATATTTGAAATTTAATTTAAGCGTTT
>CAYYOQ010000084.1:7354-8541 GCA_964473235.1 uncultured Thermodesulfobacteriota bacterium
ACTTATTCTTCCACGCCCCTATAAGACTGTATCGTAATGTCATTGCGAGGAAGTGCATCGACCGAATCTCATAGAGTATTTAAAACATGGAGATTGCCACGCTCATCCGGTAGTATCAGGATCGCTCGCAATGACCAAAAGGGATTGTGACACAGTCTCCTGGGGGGGTGGTCATCTTTCTGGTAGGTAAAAGGAAGGGGCTAGAATAATTCCCAGCCCCTTTACTACGCCTAAAGTGTGCATATAAACTTTACGATTGCTGCGTCTGCAGTATCTGCTAATGGAAAGTAGGTCTCAATATCGTAAAGCCTTCCCCATCAGGTGTTTTTTGGTAATCAAGCACTAATCCCTCTAGCTTATGGACTATAGCGGACTGTATCAGCAATACCTTTACACCCTTTTCATTTCTCACCACATGATCATCTCGTTTCTCTTTGTCCAGAACCAAATCTAACCGCTTAGGTACTGAAAGATGAACAGAGACCCTTATAGCCATTTCAGGATCTGTTGTCTGCTCCTTTATAAGCTCTTCTAGTTTTTTAATTGCCTCTGGTGTTAATTCTAACATAGTTAATTTCTTCAACAAGAAACGATGAGAGGTATGAACGACTATCATTCGTAAGTAAAGCCACGCCCTTGACCAAAGAGGTCTTCTACCCCTTTGAAAACCCCCACAAGGTGCTTCCCCTCGAACCCCGCCTGCCATTCATCCCCGTCTCAAGAGGCAGGGTATTCTGGCAGGATTTTAATATAATAAATCGGTTACATTAAAAAACAACTTTAGCAATAATCTCCGATTCTCACACGCTTCAAAAGCACCATAGTGATGCGAAGCTCAATTCTTGATTTAAATAAAGAACCAATGCCCTCCTTCTATCCCGGGATAACCTTAACTATGAACAGTTTGAAAGTTGGTTATGGCCAGGCTGGAGATACATGTGATACAGATAGAATCTCAGGATGTGGCCCAAGTGTAGGAACTCACGCACACAAAAGTTACCGAGTATAGATGAGTGCTTGTGAAAGATTATAAATAGTGTTATTTACATTTTAGTTACACAAATCTAAAGTTGATCCATTTGTCATCAGCGCACCCCTGTAGCGTGCATGAGAAGTGATTAAGTGATGGTACAGTCATATCACCTCCGGCAAAGCCGGAGGCTTGAAACCCTTAGAGCCCCTCAAAG
>CAYYOQ010000085.1:0-8512 GCA_964473235.1 uncultured Thermodesulfobacteriota bacterium
CCCTATTTACCTTTACTCCTCCCAAGGGAGTTGAAATCTTAACTCCACCATCGCTTTCTCTGCCCCACTAGAAGCACCAGAAGAGGGTTAGGGTAGAGTTCTTAAGTATGTCGAACGCAGTAAATGAGCGCACCTATTATGCCGATGTTCCACCGATCCTTTCTCAGCTGATCGAGCGACTGGGATCGGGAGTGGGCAGGGTAGGAATCAGTGGACTGAAGGGTTCATCTCCCTCGTTTCTCCTCTCTCTCCTGCGACGAAAGGTGGATAAGCATTTTCTCCTCATTACACCTACCGTGAGAGAAGCTGAAGAGTGCTACCAGGAGCTTCTCTTTTTTCTAGGCGATGCATTAGGATTGAGGTGTGGTAGTGAGAAGGAGAAACTGGTGTATCTCTACCCGTCAGGAGAGGAGATTCCTTTTGAAAATCTCTCCAGGAATCCTGAACTCACCAACCAGAGGATAGAGGTGCTCCATCATCTTCTGAGAGGTGGTAAGCGGCTGGTGGTGGTTTCCCCTCTTCAGGCAGTGGTTAAGAAAATCATTCCTCGATCAATTTTGAAAAAATATACCAGGCAGCTTAAGGTTGGTGAGGAGAGGGAGCGGGAGGAACTCACCAGTTTATTTGTAAAAAGTGGATACCTTAAAGTGAGTTTAGTTGAGGACAGGGGCGACTATGGTGTTCGGGGAAGTATTGTAGATATATTTCCTCCTGGCTATTCCGCCCCTTTAAGGATTGAGTTCTATGGGGATATGATTGAGTCCATTCGCCAGTTTGATGTGCCCTCACAGAGATCTTTTGGTGAGCTTTCAGAGGTATGGATCACACCGGTGTGTGAAGCTATTCTTGAGGAAGAGGACCTCCCCCAGATTGCAGAACGTATTAAAGAGCAGGCAGGGCAGGCACTGCTTCCCCTGCACCTGTCAGGAGAGCTTATTGAGTCCCTACGACAGTTTCAGGTACATGCCGAGACTGAATGTTTCTTTCCCTACCTGTATCCTCGCTTAGAAACGCTGTTTGATTATCTTCCGCTTAAGAGTTGTATTTACCTTAAAGACAGTGAAGAGATACAGAGAGCGCATGAAGACGTTGAGGTGCATGCAGAGGAGCGTTATGAGCAGCGGAGGGAACAGATGAAATTTACTCCCCGGGTAGCGGACTGTTACCTATCGACTGCAGAGCGTAAGGCATTACTGAGTAGCTTTCACACGGTGTATCTTGATAAGATGAATACCTCCCTTCCTGAGCACGAGGTACTTTCTCTTGCGACGTGTTCTAACGAGGATATTCGTCAGGAGTTGATTAACGTTACCTCACCTCAGGGGATGCTTTCACCCTTGGTGGAGCGGATCCAGGAGTGGCAGGAAGAGGGGAACCGGATTCTCCTCATTTGTCATTCCTTAAGCGAGGCACAGAAACAGATCCAGCTACTTGAGGAGTATGGTGTAGCTTCTACACTCCTCCCCGAGGACCATTTTACCAGCGTCATGTCGTTGCCCTCTCCTGAGGTGGCGCAGATACAGGTTGCCAGTTTCAATGAAGGTTTTCGTTTCCCTCTCTTTCGTCTAATCATTATTACGGAAGAAGAGATCTTTGGTGAGAAAAAAAGGAGGACGTTACCTAAGCTAAAGAGTGGCTTTTTCATCTCTGACTTCAGTGATTTGAAGAGTGGCGATTGTGTGGTGCACACGGATCATGGAGTGGGGATTTATCAAGGTTTAAAAAGGTTAGAGGTGGAAGGTGAATGTGGCGATTATCTGCTGATTGAGTATCTGGAAAATGATAAGCTCTACCTTCCTGTTGACCGGATCAGGGTAGTGCAAAAGTATGTGGGAACTGATGGGCATACTCCCAAGATTGATCGGCTCGGGGGAACGTCCTGGAAGAGAACCAAGAAGAAGGTAAAGGCTTCCATTAAAGAGATGGCTAATGAGTTACTGGAACTCTATGCATCGCGAAAGCTACTGCAAGGTGTTGCTTTTTCTCCTATTGATCACTACTACCGGGAGTTTCAGGAGAATTTTCCCTATGAGGAAACCCCAGATCAGTTCGCCGCCATTGAGGATGTGATGAGGGATATGAGTGAGGCGAAACCCATGGACCGTCTCATCTGTGGTGATGTGGGGTATGGTAAGACAGAGGTGGCATTGCGCTCATCATTCCGTGCTGCCATGGATGGAAAGCAGGTAGCCGTTTTAGTTCCCACCACCATCCTTGCCCAGCAACACTACCAGACATTTTGTGAAAGGCTTAAGCCCTATCCCTTGAGGGTTGAGATGCTCAGTCGCTTCAGAACTCGCACAGAACAGAAGAGTATCCTTAAAGAACTTGGGGAGGGGAAAATCGATATCATTATCGGAACCCATCGGCTCGTTCAAAATGATGTGCACTTTAAAGAGTTGGGTTTACTGGTACTAGATGAGGAGCAGAGGTTTGGCGTAGCCCATAAGGAGAAACTTAAGAAGATGAGGAAAGTGGTGGATGTGCTTACCCTCACCGCTACCCCTATTCCCAGAACACTCCAGATGTCTCTCGTCGGGATACGGGAGATGAGTGTCATCAGCACCCCACCGGAAGACCGGCTGTCTATTAAAACCTTTATCAACCGATTTGAATCCTCGGTGATACGTGAGGCAGTGGTGCGAGAGTTGAGAAGAGGGGGGCAGATCTTTTTCGTACACGATCGGGTACGATCTATCCCCGCGATGGCGCGGTTTTTAAGCGAGCTGGTTCCCGAGGCAAAAATTGCCATTGCGCACGGACAGCTGTCAGAGCGACAGCTTGAGAAGGTGATGCTCTCCTTTATTGAGAAAGAGGTTAACCTTCTTCTCACCACTACCATTATTGAATCAGGGTTAGACTTTCCCTCTGCCAATACCATTATTATTAATCGGGCAGACAAGCTAGGTCTTGCGCAACTCTACCAGTTGCGGGGGAGGGTGGGAAGATCAAAGTATCGGGCATATTGCTACTTGCTTATCCCCGGTGAGTCAGTGCTTTCCCGGGAAGCTCAAGAGAGGCTTCAGGCTATCTTTGAGTTCAGCGAGCTGGGGTCAAGTTTTCGGCTGGCGACGCGCGACCTGGAGATCAGGGGAGCGGGAAACCTCTTAGGTGCTTCACAGTCGGGACACATTGCGGCGATAGGACTTGATTTATATACACAACTCATGGAAGAAACGATAGCGGAATTGAAGGGGGAAGAGCGTACTCCCGAAATTGATCCAGAGATACATCTCCCCCTTCCTGCCTTTATACCGGAAGAGTATATTGGGGATGTTAATCAGAGACTGGTGGTCTATAAGAGGTTGGCTTACTGTAGCAGCGATGAGGAGGTTGAGATACTACGAGATGAGTTGACTGACCGCTATGGAAAGGTACCGCTGGTGGTGGATAATCTCTTACGCGTTATTGCTTTTAAGAATTATTTAAGGCAGCTCTTGGTGAGTAGAATAGATTATAATGGGAGCAAGATTATCCTTACCTTCCATCCCCGTGCTGAAGGTTCTTTAGAAAAGGTTTTGGCGTTAATTGCAAGAGATTCTAGAAGGTATAGGCTTTCACCTGAGATGAAGCTGAGCATTGCCTTCTCTGCAGACGGTGGGGGAGAAGTGATCGATGAGGTGAAAAAACTCTTGCAATAAGTGGGAGAGCTGTAGTAAGTGATTTTCTATGAGTAACGCAGGGATACTACGTACCATCGATAAGAAGAGGTGAGAGAGAATGAAAAGAACTATCTTTGGCAGGTTTGTACTCTTCCCTCTCGTGGGAATAGTGGCGCTGTCTTGTAGTAGCGGTGAGAGCGAGGCAGTGATAATCGACAGGATCGTGGCGGTGGTGAATGAGGATATTATTACCCTCTCTCAGCTTAAAGAGATAACCGTTCCCTACCTGGAGAAGATGAAGGCGAAGTACTCTATGGAGTATAATGAGGAACAGGTTAAGGAAACCGAGATGAGAATACTCGACCAGCTTATTGATGAGAAGCTCGTCGATCAGGAAGCAAAACGATTGCAGATTGTCATTACCGAAAAGGAAGTTGATCTAGGGATCCGAGACGTAAGGGAGAATAATAAGCTCTCTGATGAGCAGTTTAAACAGGTTCTCGAAGGGGAGGGAATGACGTTCGAGCGCTATCGGGAAGAATTAAAGAATCAGATGCAAAAAATGAGGCTCCTCGATCAGGAGATAAAGTCAAAAATTCAGGTGAGAGAGGAAGAGGTTGAAGAGTACTATACGCAGCACACTCAAGATTTTAACACACCGCCGGAGGTGAGACTGCAACAAATCCTACTGATGATTCCCCCTCAGTCAACTGAGCAGGACATCAGCCAGCTCAGGCAAAAGGCTGAAGGGCTATTAAAAAGGATTAAGGAGGGTGAGGATTTCAGTGGCTTAGCTGCCCTGCACTCTCAAGATGCTTCTGCCGCGAGCGGTGGCACTATAGGTTTTTTCAAAAGGGGTGAATTGATGCCACTTTTAAATGACGTTGCCTTCAGTCTCCCTGCCGGTGAGGTAAGTCAGGTTATTCAGACCCCTCAGGGCTTCCACATTATAAAGCTGCTAGAAAAGAGGGAGAGGGAAAAGATGACTAAAGAAGAGCTGCATAAGGAGATTCAAGGTATTCTCTATAACCAGAAACTTGATGAGAAATTCAAACAGTGGCTTAAGGACCTACGGAAGAAATCCTACCTTAGTGTTAATCTTTAAACCTTTCCGCACGATTTTCTAAAGCCGTTCTTCTTGTACTGCCTGTGAAAATCTACTCATACTGTAGGGGCTAATCTTGTATTCAAAAGTGGCGAGGATATTCAGTCGGAAGATATGCAGCCGTTCGGGCAGGGGATAGTAGGGGGCTGCTCCTCTCACTGCATTGAGTGCTTCGTCATCGAGGAGAGAATGCCCGGAGGAACTGAGCAGCTCAAGTTTTTCCAACTGTCCATCACGTGCAATGGAAAAGCAGAGTGCAAGCCTACCCTGTAGTCCCATCTGTTGGGCACTCTCCGGATACTGCCAGCGGGGCTCAATCCTTTTTTTAATGCTACTTAAGTACGAGACATATTTTAACTCCATGCTGTCAAGTGAGACAGTTGCCTCAGACTCACCTGGTGGAGAGGTGGTGGCGTGTAGCTCAGGTGACGACGCACGCGGGTAATCGCTTTGAGCCACGAGGGAAGTGGGGTAGGATGCTGAAGTGCCTTTTATCCCCGGTGGAGGTTCAGCTCTATTCCTTTCATGGTGACCACCTCTCTCTGACGCTTCAGGTTTTGCTGCAGGGGTTTCATCGAGGGCTAAGGGCACATCGAGGAGTTCTACTAAAAAAGGTTGATCACTTTTTTCTTGTGCAATGATGTCCCAATTGTATGAAAAAGCAAAGGCGGTTACGTGAGCAAGAAGAGCAAGGGTGAGCGACATCACCATAGATCTCGAGAGCAGGGAACAGCTTATAAGTGTGGAAGAAAAAGTAACGGTATACATTGGTAGCGGCCAGCGTAAGTAATGTCCTTAAAAACATTTATTGTATCGGACATTTTTAAAATAAAAATTAGCACTTTTAATAAAATTATTGAACACCCACCGGGGATGGGTTCACCTTAAAGAAGGTGCGTAGCTGCATACTACCACTTTCAGAGGTGGCTTGACAATGATTATGTTTTTCTCTCTCGCAGGTGGTGTAACTATTCTTTTGACGTTTTTACTACTTTTATGTTTCTTGTGGCATTCACTAGTTGCTTTTCTTGACAACCCACCGTATACATGATAAAAACTAACGGGTTTGGAGGGTTTTTTCTTATTGGCAGATGGGAGAAAGGGTTAAAGAAATCAAAATGGCTATTGAAATGTTAAGTAAGGTGTATGAGCCACAGGAGGTGGAGCAGAAGTGGTATCAGTATTGGGTGGAGAAGAAGTTCTTCAGAGCAGATGAAAATGGTTCGAGTAACACCTTTTGTATCGTGATTCCCCCTCCCAATGTGACTGGCTTGCTCCACATGGGTCATGCCTTGAATAATACCTTACAGGATATCCTCATCCGGTATAAGCGCATGTGTGGTTGTAATACCCTGTGGATGCCTGGTACTGATCATGCGGGTATTGCAACTCAGAATGTGGTTGAGAAACAGCTCCAGAGCGAGGGGTTACGCAGGCACGATGTGGGGAGAAAAGAATTTGTGAAGCGGGTGTGGCAGTGGAGAGAAAAGTATGGGGGGATAATTATTCAACAGCTCAAGAGACTGGGAGCGTCCTGTGACTGGGATCGAGAGCGGTTTACCATGGATGAAGGGTTATCACGCGCGGTGCGTGAGGTGTTTGTGCAGCTCTATGAAGAAGGACTCATTTACCAGGGTGATTACATTATCAACTGGTGCCCCCGTTGTCATACGGCCCTCTCAGATTTAGAGGTGGAACACGAGGAGGTTGAGGGAAGGCTCTATTTTGTCAGATACCCTCTGGTGGGGAGTAAAGGATTCATGGTAGTTGCTACCACCCGACCGGAAACTATGCTGGGTGATACCGCGGTTGCGGTACACCCAGAGGATCCACGCTATCAAACATTGGTAGGTAAAAGAGTTCTTCTTCCCCTCTTACACAGAGAAATCTCGGTCATCGCCGACGAGTATGTGGATATACATTTTGGCACGGGTGCCTTAAAGATTACGCCTGCCCATGACCCCAACGATTTTGAGATTGGCAACGCTCATGGACTTGAACGGATAAAGGTAATTGATGATGATGGGGTGATGAGTGAACAGGCTGGTCCCTATAAGGGATTAGATCGATTTCGTTGTCGTGAGAAAATCATTCAAGACCTTGAGAAGATGGATCTCATTGAAAAGATAGAGAAGTGCCACCACCAGGTTGGTCACTGCTATCGTTGCAAAACGGTAGTTGAACCACTGGTGTCCACCCAGTGGTTTGTGCGGGTTAAACCCTTAGCGGAGCGGGCTGTGGAAGCAGTTGAGAAGGGAGAGACAGTGATTATCCCCAAAGCGTGGGAAAAGACCTATTTCGAATGGATGAACAACATTCGCGACTGGTGTATCTCCCGCCAAATCTGGTGGGGTCACCAAATCCCGGCGTGGACCTGCAAGGCGTGTAGCAAGATCACCGTAGCGCGCCAGGATCCTGACCGGTGTGCACACTGTGGGAGTGAAAACCTCACCCAGGAAGAGGATGTGTTGGATACCTGGTTTAGCTCTGCGCTCTGGCCTTTCTCGACCCTGGGGTGGCCTGAGGAAACTAAAGAGCTCACCCTCTATTATCCTACCTCGGTATTGGTGACTGCCTTTGATATACTCTTTTTCTGGGTTGCGCGCATGATGATGATGGGGCTTAAGTTTATGGGGAAAGTTCCTTTTCGAGAGGTCTATATCCACGCCCTGGTGAGGGATGTGGAAGGCCAGAAGATGAGTAAGTCAAAGGGAAATGTAATTGATCCCCTACTGGTGATGGATAAGTACGGTACGGATGCGTTTCGCTTTACCTTAGCGGCCCTCTCCGTACAGGGTAGAGACATTCGTCTCGCCGAGGAGAGAATCGTCGGGTATCGCAACTTTGCCAATAAAATCTGGAATGCATCCCGCTTTGTCTTGATGAATCTGGAGGAGTATGATGCTCACCCGGGTGATACCACCACGGTTTCGCCCTCGCTGGTTGAGCGGTGGATTGTAAGCTGTCTCCATCGAGTAGTGAAAGAAGTGGAAGAGGCATTTCGTGAGTATAAATTTAATGAGTTGTCCCACCATATTTACCAGTTTATCTGGCATGAGTTCTGCGATTGGTATCTTGAGTTGATTAAGCCTGCCTTGTATCAGAAAGATGATACGGTAGCGAAAAGGTCAACCCAACACACCATGGTGGAGGTACTCGCTGCCTCTCTGCAACTGCTTCATCCCCTCATGCCCTTTATCACCGAGGAGATATGGCAGAAACTTCCCTCAACCCAGGGAAGTATCATGGTGTCCTCTTATCCTCGGTATAACCCGGAAAAGATTGATGAAGATGCTGAGGCTAAGATGTCGTTAATCATTGAAGTGGTGAATAGTGTACGTAACATTCGCTGGGAAATGAATGTTTCCCCTTCTCAAATGGTTGAGGTGGTCCTCCTTTCACACAATAGCAAGAGCCTTGAGATTCTCGCTCAGTATAAGATGTATATTGAGAATCTCGCGAGAGCTAATCGTATTACCATAACTCAGCGGGGAGAGAGACCGCGCGCCGCTGCTACTGCCGTTGCGCAGGATGTGGAAATATTTCTCCCCCTGGAAGGCATTATTGATTTTACCGAGGAGGAAAAGAGATTACAGAAAGAAATTGCTAAAATAGATGAGGAATTGGTCTTTCTCACTAAGAAACTTGCAAACGAGAATTTTCTGAGTAGGGCACCTGAGGCTATTATTGAGAAGGAGAGGCTTAAGACGAGGGAATTAAGGGAGAAACGAGACACGTTGGAAGAGGGGCTTAATCGGATTAAAAAATTCATCCTCGAAGCACGATGAATTGATTATTGAGAAGC
>CAYYOQ010000086.1:0-2690 GCA_964473235.1 uncultured Thermodesulfobacteriota bacterium
GCACTCGTCAAAGGAGATGGGAGGAGCGATTTCAATGGTTCATCTTCGGCGCGCTTCTTTTCATTGCTATTGAATTTTTTGTGTGTGAGCATAAAAGGGCAGGTGTGTAAATGAAGAAGACGGGAGACTATAACTATATTATTCTGGTGTGCAGTGTGATAACGCTAGGATTTTCTCTGCTTCTCCAGGTGCCTGTGTATGGTGAATCACTCTACAGTAAAATGAACCAGGGAAATAACCTCTATCAGCATAAACAATTCGATCAAGCCTTGAAGTCCTTCGTCGACGCCCAGATTGAGTCTCCCGAGGATCCACGCTTAAAGTACAATGTTGCCAATACCCACTATCAAATGCGAAACTATGAAGAGGCGATTAAAAACTATCAAGACGTTGCTGCCACTGCTCAGGATATTCACTTGGAAGAACAATCGCTCTACAATATAGGGAACTGCATGTATCGCCAGGGGAAACTAGAGGAGGCAATGGAGTACTATAAGAAGGCGCTGGAATTAGATCCCAATGACCAGGATGCCAAATATAATCTAGAGTTTGTGAGAGAAGAAATCAAAAAGAGGCTTAATCAAGCCAAGCAAAGGGAACAAGAGCAACAAAAACAAGAAAATAAGCCGCAGGAAGGAAAAGAGGAACAGAAGCAACAAGAACCAGGTGAACAAAAGGAGCAAGGTCAAAAGCCTCAACCTCCAGAAGAAGAACAGAAACAGCAGGCGCAGGCAGCCCCGCAGCAACCACCCTCCCAAGCAGATGAACAAAAGGGAGGAAATGAAGAGAGGGCCCAGGCCAAGCCGATGACCCCGGAGGAGGCAGAGAGCTGGTTGAGGAGTACCCAGGAGGGGAAAAGGGACTACAAGAAACAGGAGAAGGAACAGAGAGGAGGATCTTACCGACCAGAAAAGGATTGGTAGGCAGAGGTTCACCATGGGTAAAGGAAAAATATTTTTAGCATCTGTGCTACTTATCATTCAGGTAGAGAACGCTCACGCGCTCTCTCTTACCGCTAAGGTAGACAAAACTGAAGCAACCCTTGAAGACCAAATTATCCTCACCCTTTCTATAGAGGGAACTCGGCGCGCGGGGAAACCTATGCTCCCTTCCCTGCCTGATTTTGATATGATACCCCGAGGCAGCTCCACGAGAATGCAGATTATCAATGGTACCATTACCTCGGGCATTGACTACAACTATTTACTCATTCCTAAAAAAACGGGAACCTTTGAAATTGGGCCTGCCACTATTCAAGAGAATGGGGAGACCATAGCAAGCAATACGATTACGCTAAGAATCGCTTCTTCTGGTACGAGACCGCAGGCAACACAAGATGTCTTCATCACCACCACCGTGAGCTCAACCTCACCCTACGTGAATGAACAGATCATCTATACCTTTAAGCTCTATCGGGGCGTCAAGATTGCAAACGCCAGTCTGGAAAACCCCTCATTTGAGGGATTGAGGGTAGAACCTCTCGGTAAAGAACAAGAATATGAAACGGCAATGAACGGAAGACCTTTCGTGGTCACAGAAATTAGGCAGGCACTGTTTCCCACTCGTGAGGGCACCTTAGAAATCGGGTCAGCAAAATTACAGTGCGAGATAGTGATGCGATCACGCAGGAGAGGATTATTTGATGATCCCTTCTTTGATGATTCCTTCTTTGGATTCTCCCGGTCTGAACCTAAAGTCCTCCACTCTCAGCCCATTACCCTACACGTCAAGCCACTCCCCACCGAGGGCAAGACCCCTCTTTTTAGCGGACTGGTGGGAAATTTCAACATCACTACCACATTAAGCAAACGGCAATTATCAGTAGGTGATACTACTACCCTGACTTTCACCATAAAAGGGAGCGGCAACATCAGAGATGCCGCGAGTCCAGAGTTTCCCCCCTCCACCGATTTTAAGGTCTATGATGATAAACCAACACTTACCGTGCAAGATTCAGGGGAAGGGTTTGGTGGCACCTTCACCATTAAAAAGGCACTCGTTCCTTTGAAAGAAGGCAGCTTAAAGGTGCCCAGTGTTGCCTTCACCTACTTTCATCCTGAACTCGGGAGCTATGAGCTCTGTAAGAGTACCCCCCTTTCTATAGAGGTACTACCCACCTCTGATAAAGAAAAGCTCAACCTCGTTGAAGCACTGGGGACCACTACCTCAAAAGAGGAAATAAAAATATTAGGAAAAGACATTCTTCCCATTAATACATCTCTTGCGGCGCTGAGACCATACCGGATTGATCCCTGGCACTGGGGTTACCTGGTGTGCTTCTCGTTCCCTCTCATCGGATATGTAGGCACTGTCCTCATGAAAAAAAGGAAAGAACGTCTGGAAGAAGACTTAGGCTATGCCCGGAGTAAAAGCGCCCTTAAGAACTTTAATAAAAAAATACCACTGATCAAGAAGCAGCTTAAAACCGAAGGCTCAACTGAATTCTATCGACTCACCTCTAAGTCCCTGAAGGATTTTCTAGGCGATAAGCTCAATATCACCGGCAGTGCCCTCACCCCTCTAGAAGTTGAGCACCAGTTACTCACGCTTACCATATTGAAGGACAAGATTGAAGAGACAAAGAGTATCCTTCACACGCTGGAAACTGGTCAATTCGCCTTTGAGCGCCACAGCCTGAGTGAAAAAGAGAAGCTCCTGAAGCAGGTAAAGGAGCTTACGAGGTGGTTGGA
>CAYYOQ010000086.1:2790-8510 GCA_964473235.1 uncultured Thermodesulfobacteriota bacterium
GGGGTACAGAACGGAGAGCTCTATTATAATCTGGGTAACAGCTATTTCAAGATGGGAATGCTCGGTAAAGCCATTCTCAGCTACCGGCTGGCTGAGCTCTATCTTCCTCGTGATCAAGACCTCAAAACTAATCTCGTATATGCGCGGGAGATGACTAAGGATAAGCTTGAATCACGACCGCTCTTTTCCTTCTTAAATGAATTTTGTTTCTGGTACTCCAAACTTAATCTTACAGAACTGCTCATCGTGTTTCTCATACTCAATGGTCTTTGCTGGGCCTTGGCCCTCATCAAAATATTCTTAAGAAACGAATACGACAACTATCTCTTTTTAATTATACTTTCTATAACAGTGATAGTAAGCATTTCTCTCGGCCTCAAACTCTACCATCACTACTATTCGATTGAAGGCGTGGTGGTAGCCAAAGAGATCAGCGTGAGAGCCGGAAATGGAATCAACAATACGCCTCTCTTTCAGTTGCATGACGGAGCAGAGTTTAAAATTATCGAGCACCAGGGAGCGTGGAGCAAGATTGAACTGGGAGATGGTAAGAGGGGATGGATAGAAAATAGGTGGATCGGCAAGTGTCAATTAGAGAGCTGGCCAGCTTTAACCAGCAGTGGAGCGGGTACCTAAAAACAGCTAAAGATTATACCATTTGTGCCGAAAAGAGAAATGCTATGCCAAAAGAAAAAGTTCTCTATGTCTGTGATGAAAAGCACAACAACAGGGACATTCCCTTAGAACTAGAGGAAACTATCCCCTATCCTGAAAACATTCAATATGGAGAACGTGATAGCGTTCACTATTACTATCAGTGTCCTTTCTGTTTTAAAACCTACCTTGCCTACCAGAGGGTAGGCAAGCCCTGGGAGTGGAGTGTCCTCGATAAGGAAGTGTGGGAGAAACGCATCACCAATGTGAGGGAATCAAGGGTTAATGCCCTTCGGAAGGACCTTGATGAGCAAAAAAATGAAATCGAAAGGAGATACAACGAGGCACATAAACTGCTCAAGGAGATTGTCAAAAGAAAAGAAGAACTCACCAAAGAGATTGAGGAAAAAAATGCGCTTCTAGAACAATTAACTAAAGATGAGCAGGAGTTGACTACTAAAATCGAGAAACAAACTAAGGAACTACATTCAATTAATGAAAGGATTGAAAAAATAACCATGATCTAATAGCCACTGCCTGAGCTCCCGCCTGAGAAAATGATTAAACCTGATCACCCATCGGGTTTTTTTATTGCTTTTTCTCCTAATCCTTTGTTAACTCATCTTCTCCTTCCTAGCATTTAATCACCTTGCAATAGCGTCTGATGAGGGAAAAACTATATAACTATATGAATAATATAAATAAATAACTAAAAAATGTAAAACCAATCAAACCCTAGTAGTTAAAATACTCTTGTTTTATCAGCTACTATATGATATAAGTCAATGAATTTACCAGGAGACTACTTCATAAGCTCATAACGTATTGAAATGGAGATGTTTTTATGAAGTATACGATAAATTATTTCGAGAAAGGCAATGAATTCTTAACCCAAAAGAGGTATGGAGAAGCTATTATATTTTATGAAAAGGCCTTGAAAAATGGAAAGTTTGATTCACGCTATAAGATCTTATTCAATATGGGCATTATTTATAACCACCTAGGTAAACATAAAAAGGCGTTACAATGCTATGAGAAAGCGCTTAAAGATAAAGACTATCCCACTCCTTTTAAAGCATTGAACAACATGGGGAATTCTTACTACCGTCTAGGGCAATACCATAAGGCCATTGAATGCTATGAGAAAGCATTATTGGATGAAAACTACAGCTCCCCTGGTAATACCTGGTTTAATATGGGGCTTATCTACAAACAACTCAGTCAATATAACAAGGCGATTGAGTGCTATGAGAAGGCAATGGAAGATAAAAGATACATCTCTCTCCCTAACATATGGAATGAAATGACCAAGGCCTACAATAAATTAGCGAGGCTTGATAAAAATACTCCCCTCCTTCAGAAAGGCTAAAGTCTCCCTAGCTCTAAAAACTTAAAATTTACATCTTAGCTTATCGGTTCACTCTCCCCCTCAACCTGGATACACTGCAATTACATGCTCATTGGTGGAAGAGCACACAACTTAGAAGAGCTTTACCTGGTAAGTGAAGCGCAATTAGATTTTGTTGAAATTAATTTATTTACCTCCCTCCCCGCATTCCACACCCTCCCTTCTCTCTTAAAACTAAAGCAAGAGTGTAATCTCTTTTTTCTCATTCACGGACCAGAGGAAGGAAACCCCTTCGACTGCGTGGCATTAAGAAATAGTCTCCTGCCCCAGATGAAGACCGTAATTGACTTCGCCCACGAACTTACGGTGAAGGTAATCACCATTCACCTATGGTTAGATCAACGGTTCTTAGAGAGCGCACTCATACTGGATAAGCTTGTACTTCTTGAGGAAATGATGAACCTCGCACTAAAAAAGGATATTACACTCTGCCTAGAAAATCTGAGCGAGCGCACCATCGACCTCGCACAAGCCTTCTCTCAATTCCCCCACCTCGGGTTAACCTTAGACATTGGGCATGGAGAACTCCTCACACCCCAAAATACTTCTTATAGCTTTATTGAGACCTACCCCACGCGCATACGACATGTGCACATCCATGATAACTACGGAGGCACTACCCCCGGCGATGATCTCCACCTCCCGCTCGGTAAGGGAACGATCGACTTCGAACCCATTCTTCGCAGATTGTGTGCATCGGGATATGACGGTACCATCACTTTAGAAGTCGCACCTCCATTTCTACATGAGGGAAAAGAAAATTTAAGAAAGATACTGAGTGCACTGGAGAACAAATAGTCAAGGAAAACTACCTAGGCGGGAATCTCAAATACTGCTTTGGCATTGCGTGAGGTCACCTGTGCAACCTCATTAAAATCTAGCCCTTTCAACTGCGCAATCTTTTCAGCAACATATTTCACATACGAGGGCTCATTCCTCTTCCCTCGAAATGGTACTGGTGCCAGGAAAGGACAATCCGTCTCTATAAGAATACGCTCAAGTGGGATACGTCTCACCACCTCTTGTAGTCCAAGAGCATTGTGGAAGGTGATGGTACCCGGTATAGAAATATAAAATCCCATAGTAATACAGTGAGATGCCATCCTGTAGTCTCCTGAAAAACAGTGAATCACTCCACCTATCTCATCCGCCTTTCCTTCCTTTAAAATGGAAAGTGTTTCTTGGTGAGCATCGCGGTCATGTACTACTATGGGAAGCTTCTCCTCCCTTGCCAGGTCTATCAATTCTCTGAATCGTTTTTTCTGTACCTCTCGAGGAGAAAGGTTGCGAAAAAAATCCAATCCTATTTCTCCAAGGGCACATACCTTGTCATGCCGAGTTAATTTTTTTAAAATATCGTAGGTATCATTATCAATATTCTTTGCATTGTGTGGATGAATCCCCACTATAGCGTACACGGACTCGAATTCCTCAGACAGCGCAATTGCACACCTACATGATTCAACATCAATGCCCACCGTAATCATATAATTGATCCCGCTCTGATGTGCCCTTTGAATCACTTCACTCCTATCCTTATTAAACTCCGGCATATCGAGATGGGCATGAGAATCTATTAGCATCGCACTCCTCTAAGAAACTATACATGGCGACATCGGTCCTATACAGTTTGTCATCCCGGGCTTTGACCCAGAATCCAGTGTTTTTCTCTATTCCTGCTTTCGCAGGAATAACGCCCTTTGTCGCAATTAATGAGGTTGTGTATAATTTGTTATAGCCTTAATGAATGCGTTCTATTACTAACCACTTTCTTAAATCTTATACTATCATTATACATCACAGAATAGAATGTATAAATTATAAAACTGACCCTAATCTTTAAATGCAAAATTAAAAATTTTTAATGTAATTTTAACTTTCTTTTCATTTTTATTTTGTTAAATTACTCTATTGTATTAAATGTCCTCTTCCATGTGCTAAAAAGAATAAAAAAGACCATGTTCCGTTGAGTTACTTAAATTACTCCTGCGGGGGTATTTTAGGGTTGCTCAAAGGGTGAATATAGTATAGTATAAAAGACCTATGATTCAGGGCTCAAACCGATTAACCTTTCTGCATTTACCTTCTTCTCTTCTTACTCCCAACTAAGGCCTTGAAAGGAATCTGATAAGGTAAATCATCAAACCACTTTTATAAAATAAGTTTCTTTTTCTATTAGAAAAAAGTATGTCACTAAAATTTTCCTTAAACTTAAAAAATTTACAGAAACAAAACCCAGGCGGCAGCTCCTTCTTGAAAAATGGTTTTTTTCTCGAAGGCCATAATGGGAGTACTATTTTTTTGATACACGGTCTTACCGGCACACCCAATGAGATGCGGTTTCTGGCAAACTTCTTTAACAAGCGAATGGGCTATACAGTAGTGTGTCCAAGGCTTGCGAACCACGGTGCGCCGATAGACACGCTTAAAAAAACGACCTGGCAGGATTGCTATCAATCCGTTCGTGAGGCTTTTTTGCACATACGCGATAAAAGTACCGGACCGGTATTTACCTCCGGTCTCTCCATGGGTGCACTTCTTGCGCTGCTGCTCGGGGAAGAATTCAACGGAAATATTTCCGGTATCACCTGCCTGTCGCCGACCCTCTTCTACGATGGATGGAACGTACCCTGGTATGCCACCTTTCTCCTGCCGCTGTTCTATGCAACACCCCTGAAACATTTCGCTTATTTTAAGGAAGAGCCCCCCTATGGGTTTAAGAATGAAGCGCTACAAAAGCGCGTGCATAAACAATTCTGCAAGGCGCGGCTGAACGATCCGCAGGCGGTGGAGCAATACGGCTACCCCTATTTTCCGATGACACTCCTCCACCAGCTCACCCTGCTGGTGAAATATCTCACCAAGGTGCTGCCTTCCATACGCATACCGGTACAGATCATCCAGGCAAAAGATGACGATATGACCAGCATCAAGAACTCTACCTTTATCTTCGACAGAATTAATTCAGAAACAAAAGAGCTGGTGCTGCTCAATGATTCTTATCATGTTATCACTGCTGACCAGGAGCGTGACACCGTTGCGCGCAAGATGCATGATTTTTATAGACGCATTGCATGCACCATTGAAAAAGAAAATGAACACTCTTGCAAGGATAAAAACCATGACCGCCCGATATCTGAATGTTATACCCTCGACACCTAAAAAACCCCCTGCCCTGTCACCCATCCCATCCGAGGCAGACCTGGATATCACAAACTACATGGTCTACTTTGATTTTGATAACACCATTACCCCTTTTGACGTGCTTGACAGCGTCATCGAGCGATTTTCGATTAACCGAGACTGGATGATCTTTGAGGAGGCCTGGATCAAAGGACGCATAGGCTCTAAGGAATGCCTGGAGGGCCAGCTCCGTTCAGTCCGGGCAACAAAAAAGGCCCTCTCGGCGTATCTGTCCACGGTACCAGTGGATCCATACTTCACGAAACTACTTTCCCTGTTTAAAAAAATGGGGGTCAGTCCTGCTATAGTAAGTGACAGCTTTTCTTTTCTGATCAGATTTATCCTGAAAAATAACGGCATCAGCGGTCTCAGGATATATTCCAACATCCTTAAGTTCTATAAGGATCGGCTCATACCTTCCTTTCCCTATACCAACAGTCTGTGTTCACACTGCGCCCATTGCAAAACCAGCAAC
>CAYYOQ010000087.1:0-8379 GCA_964473235.1 uncultured Thermodesulfobacteriota bacterium
ACCGATAGGGATATACGAACTCACTTAAGCCCTCGTATTGATACTCTGAGTGAGAGTATCCAGGATAAAGCAACCCTGGAGACGAAAATTCATCATGCAATGATACGCAATCCCATCACCGTTTCCCCAGATACCACCATTGCAGAAGCAGCTAATCTTATACTGAAGTATAAAATTGGTTGCTTACCCGTCATTGATAGAGATGGTTTTACCATTGGTATTGTGACTGATACGGACTTTCTCAGGCATCTCGCTCAAGAAGACAAAGAAAAGGAAAAAGAGTAACCGTGTGGAAACCATCACCTAAGAGGTTCGGGGAAGTTCTATGGAAACCTCACTCCATCCTTTACCTCGTAGAGAGGAATGGTTCATCCGTTATATCAAAGGACCTCACTGATACATTGAGCGGTATCTGGTACCATGAATCATTGAAAGATCTGATGTTGGTGATCAATGTGGAGAGCCAGAGGAGTATAACCCTACCTGAATGGAATTGAACTCTTTACTCTTTTGTGAACACTTTATGAGATGCATGCCGGTGGTGCGCCTTACTGCCGCATAACCGAGTTCCTTGCTACGTCTTTCTGTTAATCATCCTTATCTTCCAGTTTCTTTTCGCTTCCCTTGGGGTGAGTTTCACCCTCATCCTGCCCGCTCGTCGCCTTTCGAAAATTTCTTATCCCCTTCCCCAGACCTCTACCAATCTCTGGAAGTTTTCCTGCGCCAAAAATGATTAACACAATCACCAGGATTATCAGTAACTCCGGCATCCCAATGCCACCAATAGGCATCATCAATTACCTCCTTTTAACTTTGGCTACTGGTAAAAAGCTATCATAGAATGTATAGTGCCGTCAATTACTTTTATCTCACCTCGAGGGAACACCCTCAGTTCGCCTCCCTTCCGCTGTGCACCTCATAACCTCCACGCCACCAATGCACAGAGCACTTCTCCTATGGTTACCCAGAGGCGTGCAAGTAAGGAGATCAGAACCGCCATCGGTGAAATAACATAGGTACTGAGGAGAAAGGCTAAGATGCCCTCTCTCACCCCAAGTCCACTGGGGGTAAACACACTGAGTGTTCCTACCGCACCCGCCGCTGCAAGGCTTCCGGTTAATCCCAAGAGTTTAGTGGGTGATAGATAACAAAGCGCATTTACAAAGAAGTAAAAGGCAATCCCCTGAAAGAGGATAAGAAAATTATACAAGACCAAAAGCTTCATGATGTCCCTATAGCTGAGCGTGGTGGTAAGTACCTCTCCTTTCCATCGGGCGAGGATAAAGTTAATTGCTCCAAAAAACACCTTGGGGTGTAGGCACACCAAGCCCACCACCATCACTGCACCCAGTGAGTAACTCACGGTAGGTGAAAGCAGTGGCTTCTCTAGTGCTGAAAGCAAAAAGAAGAAAAAGAAAAAAATACTTGCCACCATTTCAAGCACGATTTCAATCACTACGCTGGCAAAGGCTTCGACTTTAGGTACACCCTCTCTTCCACTCAAATACACCCTCCCCATTACCAGCCATATCTTACCGGGAAGATATTTCCCCATCATGCTCACAAATGACACCTTGATACATTTCCTGAAAGGTAGCACGATACCCATTTTTTGAAGAATCAACTTCCAACAATACACCCTCAGAGTGAAAAAACCAAGGAGCAGTACTATTGAAATAGCCAGATAGTGATACTTTAAATGAAACTCAAAGGCGGTTACCTCCACCCAATGACGATAGAGAAAACGGGTGAGAAATAAAAAGATAAGACCTACCATGATCAGGGGGAAGATACGTTTCAGACTGAATGTGGTAGCGCTCGAGGCTTTATGCCAACTCATGGTAATCACCGGTCCCTGCCTTGCGCTAAGAGCATTTCATAGAGCTCCTCCTGTTGTGTCATCATCTTCTCTATCGCAAATTCCTTCACCAATCTTCTGCCCTCCTTCCCCATGGCACGTGCGCTTTCAGGGTGTTGTATCAAAAAGAGTACTTTTTCTACTATTCCCTCACTATCCCCTGGCGGTACCAAGAATCCATTGACCCCATGGTGAATCGCCTCCGGAGCACCATCAACTCCCGTTGCCACTACCGGGACCCCTGACGCCATTGCTTGAGGAAACACACGAGGCAATCCTTCCCACCGGGAGGTAAGTACAACAATATCAATACAACCCATAATCTCCGGAATGTCCCTACGCCACCCCAGTAACATAACCTTATCTTCAATCTGATATTCCTTGATCAGGGCCTCAATCTTAGGCCGCAGTATCCCATCTCCCACGAGTAAGAATTTCACCTGGTCAACCTCATCAGAAACCCGCTTTGCAACTTTTACGAAGTCAAGGGGTGACTTCTGCGGCTTAAAACAGGCAATCATGGCAACCAGCGGAATGGTCGCATCAATCCCCAGCTCTTTTCTTTTTTCCGCCCTCTCAGGCTTCACGTGGTAATATTTTTCTATCTCAATCCCGCTTCTAATCAACACTACCTGATCTCTTTTAAAAATCCTCTCCTCGATGCCTTTTTCAATATTCGCCTGTGATACTGCGATAAACCTGGTGGTGATGCGTGAAGTTATACTTTCTAGAAAAATATAAAATGCCCTCACCAGCTGGGGCTGAAAATCATTGAAACTAAACCCGTGCACAGAGTGGATGATGACCTTACTACCAGCGAGACACGCTGCCCACCTCCCCAGAATCCCTGCTTTGGAACTATGGGTATGAACAATAATGGCAGCTGTGCGTCGTAGCTGGGTGAGGATTTTTGTAAGCTTAAAAAGTGCAATGATATCTTTCAGTGGTCGTATTTCTCTTGCCAGTTCAGGGACAAGGTGGAGTTCTCCCTCGCGTAATTGTTGCGCTTCTTCAACGAGTATGCCCTCGCTTCCCGAGATGAGCACCGGTGTATACCGATCTCGCCTAAGGTGCATAACGGTAAAGAGGGTGTTTTCCTGTGCCCCTCCTAACTCGAGTTTGGTAATAATATGCACCACTTTCACCTTATCCATAAAGTACCTCAGCCACTTCTTTGCCTTGCATAATAGCATCTTCCATGGACAGGTACCCCCAGCTTCCATATCTTCCGATAGAAAAGATATGGTTCCTTTTAAGGTAGCTCATGATCTTAGGAAGATTTTCATGCCTCACGGCGTCATGAACCACATAGGCATAGGGGATATCTACTACCTGTTCTACTACGATCTGATCTTTCTGACTCAAAAGTCCGCAGGCATTCAAGCCATGATAGACTCTCTCTAACGCTTTCCTTTTATTTAAAGATGTGCCTGGCAGATATGACACCTCCACATAGAGTGCGCTCTGGTGGGGAGGAGCCATGGTAACGGCAAAGTTTGAGTACACACCAACGCGGTAGAACAAAAACTCAGGCCCGGGGAAATAAATCCAGTGCTGGTCAGAAACACCCTCTTTCCCGATACCCAGATTAATATCCAACACTGAAATATACCGAAGTCTCTTTCCCATCCTGGCAAGGGAGGAAGGCGCATCTTTAATAGCATTGAGAAGCTCGGGCAGTGGAATAGTTGACACAAGCACGTCATACCTTACCTCACTCTTATCCTCAAACCATGCCCTTCGCTGCTTTAAATTAATTGCGATTAGTTTCTTATTGCAATAAATATTTTTCACCCGGGGCACAAATGACCGAGGAAGCACCTCTATGCCACCCCTCGCTGGATATAAAAACTGCGCACTATACCCCATCTGACTATTCACTGATCCCAGTGCACCTCCCATCACCTCAGCCAAACGAGGTACCGGAATTGACCATTCTACCCACTCACAGAATAGTTCATCCAAATCAGACTTCCACATCTTTTTATTATAGGGTATCATAAAATGCCGTGCAATACCCTCACCAAGGGTGTAGGTAACCCACTTTCTAAAAGACATCCTTCTTCCCCTCGTGGGTGATCGTGCACGACGCCGTCGGCTTCTTTCTTCACACGATTCAATAAATCCTCTTAGACACTCTTTTAGTACCTTGGGGGGCAATCCATACAGATTGGCTTGAAAGGGATAGGGGGTAAAAAGTTCATGTGAGTACACGGATGCACGACGGGCATGTGAGAGGAACGCACCCGGAAGGAGTTTCTCAATCAATTTCTTGCTGTATTCATTTCTGAGGTGGAGCAGATGCCCGGTATAATCAAAGACAAAGCCACTCTGTACACACGAACGGCATAAGCCTCCCACCTCACCTTCCTTCTCGCAGATGAGGTACTCTTGATCTTTGAAGTGGTATGCGGTACTTAAGCCAGCCAGCCCTGCCCCCACAATGAGAATCATGATAGTGTTCCCCTTCTCTTACCATCACTACAGAGTCATATCAATTTTTTTCAGAAAATAGGCGATCAAGAGTGAAACGGTGACGAGCGCAAGGATGATTACTAACGCACCATAGTTGGTGGGCAATTGCATCATCACTAGACCAGAGACCCCCAAAATGACTGCAATGATATAGCTCGCCATTACTGTCTGGGTGGTGGATAACCGCCACTTCCTCAGACGCAGGGCAAAGTGGTCAGGGCTCCCTACAATGATGGGCATCCCTCGACGCCACCGTATGTACATCACAAACATGGTATCAAAGAGAGGTACACCCAGGATGATTACAGGAGCCACACAGGCAACGAGATTATGAGAGGTGTAGCACCCAATCATGGCGAGGGATCCTATCATCATACCAATGAACATACTCCCGGTATCGCCCAGGTAGATTTGCGCTGGTTCAAAATTATATCGGAGAAATCCCAGTAAGCTTCCCCCTAGGGCAATCGACATGATTGCGATAATAACCCTCTCATTCCAAATCCCCACCGCAAAAAGGATAAGTGAACACACCAGGGCTACCCCTGAGGATAACCCATCCATTACGTCAATAATATTAAATGCATTGGTAATCCCAATTAGCCAAAGGAAAGAAAGGGGAAAACACACATACCAGGGTAAAAATTCTAATTTAATGTAAATTCCCGATCGGAGGAGGACAATCACCGCAATGCTTTGCCCCACCAATTTTATCACAGGAGTTAATACACCAAAATCATCAATGAGACCTAACACGAGCACAATGGTGCCCGCTAATAACATACCTAATACTTCTTTATCAAAATTAAAGGTGAGCGCTAAGGATATGAGAAATGCAAGGTACACCGCTAATCCCCCTAAATAGGCAACTGGTGCTTTCTGCTGTTTGAGCTTTCCATCAGGCTTGTCCACGATGCCAAATTGTAACGCTGCTTTCCTCAGGAGTGGGGTAAGGTATAAAGAGAGCGAACAGGCAAGTACAAAGGTGAGCACATAGAGAATGGTATTTTTCATAGTAACCCCCTCTCCTGCAAAAGCTCCCGGTAGACCTTTTCAGTGTTTTCTACCATGGAGCGCACATCAAAATGTCGTTCAGCCCTTACTCTCCCTGCGCTTCCCATCCGTTGTGCCTTCTCCCTGTCCTGCAATAGTTCTATCAGCGCATGGGCGAGCGCATCAGCATCTCCCGGGGGAACCAAGATACCTGTCTCCCCTTGAGCTACCACCTCTGGAACACCTCCTACCTGTGTTGCAACGACCGGCTTTCCTGCCGCCATTGCCTCCAACAGCACATTGGGCATACCTTCCCAGAGTGAGGAGAGGACAACGATATCTGCTAAGGAAAGTAACTTACCAACGTGCTCTCTCTCACCCATAAAGACAATGAGATCATCAAGGCGATGCTGCTGGGAGTATCTCTTTAAGTGCAGTTCCTCCTCCCCTTTCCCTACCATGAGGAGCTTGAGTGAAGGCACTTTCTCTCTCATCCGCATCAGGGAGCGGAGTAACACACCATATCCTTTCTCTGCCCTCAATCGCCCAATAGTAAGGAGAATGTGATCGTAGGATGTTATTTTTAATTCCTCCCTTAGCTTCACGCACTCCGTTCGCGAACCGCGAGTGGTCAAGTCTACTCCATTATAAATAACTACACACTTTTTCGCAGGGATCCCATGATCAACACTAAAATCTTTCACTGCCTGAGATACCGCTACATAACGATCAACCATAAAAGACGTCATCCGATCTAAGAGTAATTGATAGCGCTTTTCTCGCTCAATGGTGCGAATGGAAGATATGATAATGGGCACTCCCGCCACCCTACCTGCAATTCTTCCCAGGAAATTAGCTCTGAAGAGATAGCAATGAAGAATAGCTATCCTCTCTTTCCTGAGGAGGCGCACAAGTTTAAACAAAGCCCTGATGGATTCAACTATGCTTCGAAGCATGGAGGTATCGGTCACTTCTAAAGAAATAACCTCAACCTTCTCCGATTCCATCCTTGTCGCATAGCTCCCTTTCTTCTTTAAAGAACATACCCTGGGGGAAAATATCGTCTTATTAACCCGCGTCACCGTTTCAAAAAGCATCTTCTCGGTACCACCGATAGAGGTACTGGTAATAAAATATAAAATCTTGTATGATTTCATGGATGCGTAATCAGCGCTCGCTCCCTACGCCTCGTGAGTAACCATCGCACATCCTTCTGCGAGCGTTGCCCTTGAGGAATCAATAAACATGGTATGCCACAGTTCTAAAAACAAGAGTGCCCAAATCCGGTAGCTGTGATCCATTTTACCGAGGGCATGCTCATCCAAAAGCTCCTGAACTACCTCTCGTCTGAAATACCCCCTCTCAATACATTGCTTACTCAATAAAGTATCATACGCCATTTCTTTGAGCTCTCTTCTGAACCATATATCCAGAGGAACACCAAAACCCATTTTTTTTCGACGGAGTATTTCTCTTGGCAAAAGCCCCTGAAGGGTGCGCTTGAGTAAATATTTCGTTTCCATACCTCTCAATTTAAGATCAGGAGGAAGCGAAGCAGCATATTCCATAACTTTGTGGTCAAGAAAGGGAGATCTCGCTTCAAGAGAATTCGCCATACTCGCGATATCAACTTTCACTAAGAGATCCTCTGGTAAATAGGACATCACATCTACAAAAAGGGTTTTATCAATGAAATCGTTTCCGTCAGCTTTGTGGTACCATTCAACCGTCAACTCTACGGAGTCAATGTCCTTTACCTGCCTCTTAAAAGAGGGGGTGTAGATTTCTTCTTTCATTTCATTATCAAAAAAACATATCCACCTCACATACCTTCTCTCGGGAACTTCTGCGATACCCTTTAACAATCTTTTTAATCTTCTCAAAAAGCTCCTTCTATGAGCACTCGAGGGAAGCAGCTCCACTACCCTCTTTACCACCCGGTCATGTACCCACCGTGGAATAATGCGATAGTAGTGTGCCAACCTATCTGCAAGATAGCGCTCATAACCTGCAAATGATTCATCACCTCCGTCGCCATTGAGGGTTACCGTCACGTAATTTTTTGTGATTTTAGAAACATAGTACGTCGGAACCGCTGAGGAATCGGCAAATGGTTCATTATAGAACCAGACCAGCTTCGGGAGTATCTCTAATGCATCAGGTCTTACCATAAACTCATGGTGATCGGTTTCATATTTCTGGGCAATAGCCTTCGCATAGGGAAGCTCATTATACGACTCCTCCTCAAATCCAATAGAAAAGGTCTTTACGGGTTGATCCATGAGTTTACTCATTACTGCAACCACCAGACTGGAATCAATCCCCCCACTTAAAAACGCACCCAAGGGAACATCACTTCTTAATCTGATTTTCACTGCTTCCTTAAACAACTCTAAAAAGTGCTCACCGTAGTCCTGAAGCGAGGGGAGCACAAGCTTTTTTTGGTAGGATAAGCTCCAGTATCTTTTTACCACCAGGTTTTCCTTTTCGTACACTAAAATATGTGCCGGCGGGAGTTTTTGGATACTGGTAAAGATGGTGCGGGGACTGGGAACATACTGGTAGGTTAAATAGTGGTGGAGCGCAGTATAATCAATATCTTTTGGCACTGAGGGATCGATAAGGAGAGATTTTATCTCCGAAGCAAAAAGGAAGGCCTCTCGGGTGTGTGAGTACACAAGGGGTTTTTTTCCCACTCGGTCCCTGGCAAGGAAAAGACGCTTCTTCCGCTCATCCCATATCGCAAAGGCAAACATTCCCCTCAAATCGTGTACACACTCTACTCCCCTCTCTTCATAGAGGTGGATGATCGTTTCCGTATCCGTACTGGAGGTAAACCGGTGCCCTTTTTTCTGAAGTTCTTCCCTCAGCTCTAAAAAATTGTAAATCTCACCATTGAACACAATCCAGATGGATCCATCTTCGTTAGCCATAGGTTGATGACCTGCAGGGCTAAGATCAATAATGCTTAACCGCCTATGCGCTAACCCAATATGACCCTTTAGATAGATTCCCTCATCATCAGGGCCTCGATGGTGCAGCACAGAAACCAT
>CAYYOQ010000088.1:0-8358 GCA_964473235.1 uncultured Thermodesulfobacteriota bacterium
GTTGTACACTGGTATAACTATTGAAATCATGCACACTAGTCCTGGCGTTTTTTAGAGCAAGGTTAGGTATTCCCCTGAGCATTAATTTTACTGCTCCCCTTGAAGAGTGCGGGGAGTGACACTTTCACAAAAGGAAGAAAGAGTAAACCCAGTACAATGGTGACCATGATCTGAATAAAATGGAGAAGAATGGCGAAGGTTAAGGCATCGGTCTTCGGTACGCCAAAGAGGGTCAGTGCCAGTACGCAGGAAAAATGGTAGTTTCCTACAAAACCAGGTGCCGTGGGGAGGGTAATGCCTAACACAGTAATGGTCAACACCACAAAGGCTGCCACTAGGGGCAATCCCAAGGTGGAGGTAAGTGAAGGGAAGAGGATATAGGTGGCTACGCCAACCAGGCACCAGATAGTTACAGAGAGGAATGCGAGATAAAATACTTTTTTAAGATCAGGAAGAATCTGCAAACCATCAAGAAAAGAATGGAATATCCTCATTAATCGAGAAGAAAGGGAGTGGGGCAATTTGCGTAGTATGCGGTCAACACCCTTAGCTGAGAGCTCCCGTTTAACCGCAATAAAGATGAGTATACAGAAAAGAGGGATAACGATGAGCAGAATAGAGCAGGCCGAGGTGAATATCCAGTTGGGGAGTTTAACCTTCATCAACACTACCAGTAGCACAATCATCAGGGTGAGCATATCAAAGACTCGCTCAACCACTATGGTTGCGAGCGATGAGCCTATTTTTATAGAACTCTTCTTAGAGATGAGATAGGGACGCACGAATTCTCCCAACCGAACCGGAAGGAGGTTGACGGCCATGAATCCTACCGTGGTGATAGTAAAAAGTGACCATTGGTCGATCTTTTCCAGTGGCTCTAAGAGCACCCCCCAACGGTATGATCTCAGTGCCAGTATTACGACTGCCAAGAGGGCTACGGGTATGGCGTAGAAGTAGTGAGCGGATTTAAAAGAAGATTGGATCCCTTTAAGATCAGTGCCCTTGATGGCAAGCCAGATAAAGAGCACCCCCATTAGTATCCCTAAAAAGATGTGTATCTTAGTTTTCATTAGAGCTTCCTGTCATAGCATCGCTACGCGTTGTGCAGATGCCGGGTAAACCAGGCTATGGATTGTATAAGTCCTGTAGCAACATCGCGCTGTGGATTGTAGTTGAGAAGATTCGTAGCTTTAGCAATATCAGCAAGACTGTGTTTCACGTCGCCTGGACGGTGGGGCGCGTAGCGTGGGGGCAGTTGTGTACCCATGCATTCGCTTAGAAGCGCATAGAGCTGATTGATGGTCGCTCGGGTACCGCAGGCGATATTGATCACCTCACCGAGGGCTTCCCCTGAGGTATGACAGGCGTTAAGGTTTGCCTGGACCACGTTCTCAATGTGGGTAAAGTCTCTAGATTGTTCCCCGTCACCGTAGATGGTAGGCGGTTGTCGGTTGAGAAGAGAAGTGATAAACGTTGGGATCACCGCAGCGTAGGCAGACTGAGCATCCTGCCGTTGACCGAACACGTTAAAATACCGCAGTGAGATGGTTTCAAGGTGATAGAGTTTATAAAAGACACGGCAGTAGTACTCGCCGGTGAGCTTAGAGATGGCATAGGGTGATTGGGGATTGGGAATCTGTGATTCTCTTTTGGGAGCCCCCTCTTCTCCTTTCGGTGGATCTCCGTACACGGATGATGATGAGGCATAGATGAATCGCTTGACTTTTGCATCACGTGCCGCAATCAACAGGTTCAATGTTCCCTGAATATTTACTTCATTGGTGGTGAGCGGGTCGTCAATCGAGCGGGGAACGGAACCGAGTGCCGCTTGGTGGAGAACAAAATCAACACCCTCGCAGGCTTTCTGGCAGGAAGAGAGGGTGCGAATATCTTCCCTTACCAGGGTGTACCGATGGGGAGGGAGTGAGAGTCTTTTGATAAAAGAGAGATTTTCCTCTTTTCCGGTGGAAAAGTTATCAAGTACCCGTACTGCTTCACCTTGGGTAAGCAGGGCCTCTACCAGGTTTGAACCAATAAATCCAGCACCACCAGTAATGAGAGAGAGCGACATAGTTTTTCTTCACAACAAGCACCATAGGGCAAGACCATGGAGCATGTATGAGATGGGTTGAGGGAAGGGACGTTCATAATTTTACAATCTTCTTAGAACAGATCCCCTTACAGGCGTTTCGGGTATCGAACACTAATCGGGCATGAGTGGCAATCGAGGGATAATCATAGTCTGTGTGATTAGTTGAGATGATGATACAATCGTAGGCTTTGAGCATCTGGGGAGAGAGCTTTTGAGAGCGAATGCGCTTTCCCTCCTCTTCGAAGCTTTTCACGTGGGAGTCATGGTAGTCAACCTTGCACCTTTCCTTCTTGAGCAGCCGGTAGATTTCCAGCCCAGGTGATTCCCTGATGTCGTCGGTATCTTTTTTATACGCTATCCCTAAGATGAGGATTCTTGAGCCGTTGAGTGGTTTCCTCCGTTCGTTGAGTATGCGGCTCAGCTTTCTCACCACAAAGTAGGGCATGTTACCATTGATGTCGGTTGCCAATTCGATGAAACGGTTATAGAAGTCATAGGTCTTGGCCTTCCAGGATAAGTACATGGGGTCCAGAGGGATGCAGTGTCCACCGATGCCGGGGCCCGGATAGAAGGGCATAAAGCCAAAGGGTTTAGTGTGTGCGCCTTCAATCACATTCCAGATGTCGATGCCCATGCGGTCACACATCTGAGCCATTTCGTTAACTAACGCAATATTGACACTGCGGAAGGTATTTTCCAGTAGCTTTATCATCTCAGCTTCCTCAGTAGAGTTTACCACCACTACCGTATCAATAACCTTGTCATAAAGCTTTCTCGCAATCTCTGTGCAGCGGGGGGTTACTCCCCCGATTACTTTTGGTGTATTTTTAGTGGTAAAGGTGGGATTGCTAGGGTCAACCCTTTCTGGAGAAAAGGCCACAAAGAAATCTCTCCCTACCTTATGATGAGATGTTTCCAGCTCATTCATGATGAGCTCTTTAGTAGTTCCCGGATAGGTGGTGCTCTCAAGCACGATGAGCAAGGGGGTATGAAAATATTTTTTAATTCCCGCAATGGCTGACTGAATGTAAGAGGTATCGGGGTCTTTGGTTTTACGTAGCGGAGTGGGAACGCAAATGCTGATGGTGTCTGCATTTTGAAGGAGCTCGTAGGAGCGTGATACTTTGAGGGAACCTGAACGAATGAGGGGAGCAACAGTTTTTGATGGTACGTCCAGGACGTAGGATTTTCCCTGGAGAAGCATATGTAGTTTTTCCTGAGAGATGTCGACTCCTAGGACCTGGTACCCCCCTTTGGCGAATTCGACCGCCAGCGGTAGCCCCACATAACCTAAACCTACTATTCCAATCAGAGCGGTTTTAGCTTCAATTTTAGTTGCGAGAGCGTTCATAGCGATTTTTGAAGGTCATGAGAAAGTGAGGTGGCAGTGTTCAAATTGCGCTATGAGTGTAGTGTATTGGAGTGAGACTGTCAAACGTTTTTTATTACCTATGAGAGATTGCTGGTGAGGGACTTCCGATGGACCTTATCGTAAAGCAGGAACTACTCTGATTATTCCCCTCTTAGCGTTGGCACTTTCCAGTTTTACCAGTATGGTGCTCCCGGGTGAGAGAGAATCTGCGGGGGAGGAGGGGATGGTTATCTCAAGGAGGTAATCGGTGAGGAGCAGTTCGCAATGGGTTAATGAGTGGGTAAGTACCAGCGCCGGTACTACTTCACCAACTTTGCCTTGCAGATATTTAAGTAACCAGTACCGATGGCGCTGCTCCTGCACCTGATTGATTGTGGTGTGGGTGAGTTCGGCATCTACTATCCTTTGTTTTAGCTCTTCTTCTGAGTAGGGTCTCTTATCTTCCATGAGCGCTGACTTGAGTTGACGCTGCGCTATCAGGTCAAGATATCTTCTGAGAGGAGAGGTAAAGGTACTATAGGGTTTCAATCCCAGGTTGCTGTGAGTGTCGGGAGTGGTGGATAAGGTTGCCCGGTTGAGGAGACGTCTTTGCCGGTAGTTGAGATAGAGGTTATCCTTGCCGGCACCTTCAACCATTTCTCTGGGTTCTAGTTGGTTCCGGTAGATGAGAGGTATGCCCCGATCTCGGAGAAAGCGGGCACAAAGCCAATTGGTGAGTATCATCAGCTCAGAAACGATGAGTTCACTGGGCGTTTCCCGCTCCCGCTTACTGACCTGGATTGCTCCCTGTGTGTCTACCTTGATAATGAGTTCAGGAATGGGAAGAAAGAGAGCCCCTGCCTTAATCCTCGTTTTTTTCAAGTGCTGGGCGAGGTGGAAGAGGAGAGTAAGGTTTTTATCACTCGCTATCTTAGCGTCTGACTCCGTGTAGCTATAGCGGTGGTGAACATTGATCACACTGGGAAGGAGGTTAAATTCCTTAATTTCAAAGGAGCTATCGAAATGGATTGCTAGGCTCAGGGCGAGCCGATCTTTTCCCTCTACCAGACTTAAGGTATCCTCAGAAAGCAGGGGGGGGAACATGGGAATCTTTCCCTCAGGCAAATAGAGTGAGGCAATTCTTTCCTGGGCTTCACGGTTGAGATGACTGTCCGGGGTAATGTAGTGGGCAACGTCAGTGATGTGGACTCCGACATCATAGCGTGTTCCTTTCACCTCAATACTCAGGGCATCGTCGATATCGCGCGTGGTTTCACTATCAATGGAAAAGATTTCCAGAGAGGTAAGGTCTCGTCGCTTTTTTTTCAATTCGGCACGCTGAGCATTGAATGCGCGTGAGATGGCTTCGGTTTCTTTTAATGCCGCTTCAGTCCACTGGGTGGGAATACCATAGCGAGGGAGGAGGATGTTCTCGTCTTCCTGAAACTCACCTAGTTTGACGAGCAGGGCGAAAAGGGCATCAGGGTCAGTGAGATTGGCCCTCTTAAGCAGTTCTCTGCCTTGCTGGTGGTGGGGTGATTCAGCACCAAAGATAGCAAGTTCACGCAAGAGCATTCGGTAGTACTCATTGCGGGAGGTATCCTCCACCGGTAATTCACCCCATACCTGCTTGAGCCATGCACTCCCTTCTTCCAGTTCTCTTTCTCTCTCTGCCTCTCGCTCTAACCTCATTAAGATCTGCTGCACCTGCTGGGAGGAATGTAGTTTGAATTTACCCTCTTTGAATTTAAAATGGACCTTGTCTTCAAACAGTGCTCTGAAGAGGGCAGCAATGTGCGCTGAGGAAGCTCCCGCACCAAAGACTATTTCCGCGAGGGGGGAAAGATCCACATAGCCCTCTTCTCCCTGGAGGAGATTCCACAGCTCTTCTGTATTAACCCGGGTCTTTAATTCTTCCTCCTGGCGAATAGTGTTCTTCAGTGTGTGCAAGAGTTCTTCTCTTGATAATTTCAGGTTGAGTGGTCTTGGTGAGCAGAGGGCGATCCGGCTGAGGGTGAGATTTACTTCTCGATTGGACTCTGAGAGAAGGTGACATCTGTTCTCTTTTACCTCTAGGCAAATGCCACAGGTAATCTTATCGCTATCGAAATAGGTGATGATGGAACCAGGTTTCATGGTGTGCAGAGTACAAGAAGGTTGTTAAGGTTGTGAGTAGTGTGCTCCCAGCTTTAATCTGCTGCATCCTCTCATCTTTGGTGGAAAGCTTTTTCTCTAAAAGCTCTTCAGTCCCTCTCTCCTCAGTGGGGGTGCTGACGCACACCCTGCACCCAGTATCAGGGTGAGGAGGAAGAGTGGTCTATAGTACATGGTACTGTGGCTTAGGGGTATTGCCTGATAATGAGTGTGGAACGTATTAAACCTATGGTAGGCCTCGTTAACATATAAGTTCTGCTATCACCTCCATAGCGCCAGCAACACCACAGAGGATGGGGTTGGTGAAAATGAGACAGGCCGCTGCGAGCGTGATAGCCATGATCCTTAGGACTTCACAGGTACCTGAGATAACAATGGTGTTTTCAAGGTCATCGTATTCTTGCAGGGAAAATCCCGTTGTTGACGCATCAACCTGGTAGAGAGAGAAGGGGTTCATCTCTATTACTATCCCTCGTCCACTGGGGAAAATCATTTTTATACTGGATGGTACCTCATCCCTTTGATTCTGAATAATTTCTAAGAAAATCAGGAAATGTCCCCACTGTTCATGGTTAATGTAGACGAGGGATTGCATGGGCTGTTCAGTTGCTTTAGGTGTAGCGAGGTGAGGATTGTTAGAGGTGAGGGGCACAAAAGTAACGGTAGCCCCGGAGACTGCTACATTTCTTGCGCCCTCTGGCACCATCTCTAAGCCATTTTCCCTGCAGGTGGCGTCTATCATAGTGTCGAGTTTAGTAGTAAGGGCGCAGGAGAGGTCATCCATCATTTTTACCTCACGCGGTGGTAAGCTCCCCGCATAGCATAGTGAGTGGGGAACGGTCGCAGATGTCAGTACTGCAATAGTAAAGCAGGTGAGTGTTTTAAAGAATGTACTTTTTCTTTCCATGGTTCCTCCTCTATAAGTTTAAAGATTAACTATTGTTGCGCTTAGCCAAGCATGTAATCTCTATAGCAAGCTCGCCTCACTCTTTTTATGAGGGATTTGTTAGAAATGATTATAGCGATTTTGAGTGGTGAGTGCAAGAGAAGTTTGTACGGAGAGGGATGGAAGGAAAAAGGTAGCGAGTGCATAGCAGCCCGCGGCGAAAAGTAATACCAGCGTAAAACCACCACCAAGTGCGATTAATACTGCCAGAATGGAACTTAGCACCGAGGAGCACCCATTGATGCACCAGGCCCAGGGGACCAGGTGAGAAGAGGTAGTGGAGAGCCAGCGTATACCAAGGGGGAAGGGGACACCCATGAGCAGACCTAAGGGAAAGAGTAGAAGCACCGTGAAACACTGCCTCATCAAGAGGTGGTAGGGGAGCAAGAGGTTGA
Organism: uncultured Thermodesulfobacteriota bacterium; assembly: GCA_964473235.1. Classification (GTDB taxonomy): domain Bacteria; phylum Desulfobacterota; class WTBG01; order WTBG01; family WTBG01; genus CAYYOQ01. The sequence goes on from CAYYOQ010000088.1 coordinate 6,939, forward strand.
ACAGGGTGGGCAGTAGCAGACTGTAAACGGCGATGGCTCCACCAAGCACTAGGAGCAACAGGTATGCCATCCTGCCTTTTTTAGTGAAGGGGTATCGCCGGGAAAGGTAGCTTCCTACTCCGGTGGATGCGAGCAATGCCGATATGACCAGGGCTATTGCATAGTAAGGGTGATCAAGGAAGAGGATACATTTTTGGACAAGGGATACCTCCACGCACATAAATCCCATGCCCACCCAGAAAAAATATGACCCTACCTTTAGTGCGTGTACTCGAGGTATGCTTCTGATGACACCCGTGGGTGTGGAGAGTAAGGTGGGGATAAAGATTAAAAGTATGCTGAGAAAGAGTGCCTGGATGAAAATGAGTGGTACAAGGTACGCACCTTCTACCAGGAATTGCCACTTCCCCTCTACACTCTGGGATACCTCCCTCACCTTGTTCCACTTAAAGAAGTGGTAGAAGAAGGGCTGGTCATCGGTGACCGGTGAGAGGTCAAAAGGATAGTTTCGATAGATCTTCTCCCGTGAGGATTTATCTATCAGTTTAGTGGTGAGCTGGTAGTAGAGTGGTTCTGTGAGTTGATTATAGCGGTTTACTTCTTCAGGAGCAATACCAGGGTAGTAGACGAGATCAAAACTGCGCACCTCACAAAAGTTTTTCAATTTTTCTATTTCAGGTGGGGTGAGATATCCCTGTTTACCTAGGGTGGTTATGGTACCCCAGGTGCGGATCACCGCGAGACATTTTCCCGGAGAGGGGATATGTCTTTTCTCCATTGCAGAGAGGATAAGAGAGATAACCCTCAGTTCTTGTCGCGGAGGTGGGAGGAGGTAGGAGGTGACGGAGATGAACCCATCTTCTTTAAGGTGGTCTACATATTGAGTGAATGCCTCTACGGTAAAAAGGTAATCTTCAACCAAACCATACACCCCGCTCGAGGATGCTCCCAGGGCATTAGAGATGGAGAGCTGGATAAGATCGTAACGCTTTTTTATCTTCCTAAGATAGCTCCGTGTTTCACCGATAGTGATGTGGACGTTTTTTTGTTCATAGAGTGAGCCTGAAAAATCTTTAAAATCGTCTTTAACCGCTCCTACCACTAAAGGGTTAAGTTCAATACCCTCTATGTTTTTTGCTCCTAAATAGAGACCCATGAGGACATCAAGTCCTCCCTTGGGTTCAAGAACGAGAACGTCGTCTATATTTTTAAGATAGTAGGGGAGTGCTGAGGGCAGTTGGGAGAGAAAGGTGAGATCCTCTTTCTTCCCACTATAGTGGGTGAGGGCATTTAGATTGTCTCCGTCTACGGTGATTCCCAGCTGGGCAGGCAATGTTCCTTGATAGTTGAGGCTTAGACCGGGCGCGAACCTGGCAGCGGGACTTTTAACTACATCCACTCGGGAGAAAGAGTTCCATTT
>CAYYOQ010000089.1:0-8258 GCA_964473235.1 uncultured Thermodesulfobacteriota bacterium
TCTCTTTTGTATTTTCTAGTTCAACTAAGTTCATGCCTTTAACCTGAGAAATCAGCCGTTCGAACTGAATGCTGGTGATCACGTTGGCGTATCTCCCGTATCCGAAGGGATGTTTTTTCACGGCGTTATACTCATCGAACCCCGGTGCCAGAATTACGGCACCCACGGTGAGTTCCCGCACCTCTTCCTTCATCTCAAAGTCGATGGCATTTCTCTGGCACATCTTCACACAGAGTTGGCACTTGCCCTTGGTGAGGTAACGGCAGTGCGCGGGATCGATGTGGTAGACATGAGGTACGGCTTGTGGATAGGGGATATAGATTGCCTTGCGTGCGGAAAAACCCTCATTGAAGGCATCTTCTACCTTGCTGGGACATTTTTCCGCACAGGCCCCGCAGGCGACACACTTCTCTGGGTCGACATAGGATGGTTTTTTCAGCACCGAGACTTTGAAGTTTCCAGGTTCCCCCGAGATGCCTTTTATCCGGGCATTGGTAATGATTTCAATGTTCAAGTGTCTTCCGCGCTCAACCAGCTTGGGGGAAAGAATGCACATAGAGCAGTCATTGGTGGGAAAGGTCTTATCCAGTTGCGCCATCACGCCTCCAATGGCAGGTGAGTACTCAACCAGATAGACGAAGTATCCCGCATCAGCGAGATCGAGGGATGCTTGTACCCCTCCCACCCCCCCACCCACTACAAGGACCGCTCCAATGCATTCATCCTTCTTTTGGTCTTTAGGTTCAGTCATGCATCTCGTTTCCTTTGAGAAATTTTTTGGATCATTCGTAAAAAAAGTTGAAAGACATTAATGATATTCAATAACACATTGATATTACTGTAATAGTTCACCGCAGAGTGCGCAAAGACCACAGAGCATACATTAATGTCAAAGATTGAAAAGATTTTTTAAATTTAGCAATTTTTCATGTGTACCACGAAAGGCTTAACTATCTGAAATCACATTAAAATATTAAACTGGAGGATTTTACTTCCAACTTTTTTACGAAAGAAGGTTTTTTTTCTTCTCGCTGGTAATCTTTCTTTACGTCTTCGATCTTTACCTCAATCTTTCCTTCTTCATCAACCAGCGTAATAGCCTGACAGGGACACCACTTAACACAGACTGGGTCTGGGGGGTCACCGCAGAAGTCGCATTTCAAGAGAACCTCTGTGTCAGGCTCCTTGAACCAGGGCTTGATGGGACATGAGGCACGGCAGATAATACATTCATCAACTTGCCTGTCCCCAATGACCACGGTATTCTTGGAAGTACACTCGGCATTGTTGAAGGGCCCTGCCACTACAGGGTAAAAGGCAGCAGCTTCCGAAAAAATCCGAATGCGGGACTTTTTGGGATTTACGGTATTTTCAAAATGATGTAAAGAGCAGGCAACTTCACACCGCCTGCACCCACAGCACTGCTTGTAATCAATCTTAAGTCTCTTCACAAAAGTTCCCTCAAATAGAAAAGTTATAAGTGCCTAGTGCTGAGTAAAATTCGTAAACAGTAAATGGTGAATAGTGAATCGTACGCTGCAGATCTGCTTGTTAATAAGCTTGTAAACTTAAAAAAACCCACAACGACCATTTATTTTTACTCGTTACGATTTACCATTCGCGATAAACCCAGGGTTTTAAGTTTCTTCTCCGTTGGTACACCGTGTGTATTCCATCCCCTTATCTTATAATATTCAGCGAGCATTGCATTAAGCCTACACACCTGTCCTTGAGCAGGTCCTTCGGGCATTGGTTCCTTAAGCATCCTCTGGGGAAGGGTATCGTCTTTAGTGGTAAAGCCAGCTTTTATATTAAATAATCGTTCTATATTCCACACCCGTTCCCCCACCGTAAACAATCCCTGTTCATTGTAGGACATACCCACTGCCGCCTCCAGCATGGGGATGAGCTCATCAATCCAGATGCCAAAAATAAGGAGGTTACAGAGTCCTGCCGAATCGAACACCGCACTGCCATCCTGAAAATGTTTCACCAGCGAGGCCTTTCCCTCAGTGATTAAGGGGTTGATCTCGCCTCGAATACCCACAATCTGGTGAGTCACCAGGTAGCCCAAGGCATGAGATACGCCGCTGTTAGAGGTCGCGTAATCTAACCCTAACCCTTGAATACCGCGAGGGTCAAAGGCGGGAGAACCCTGTTTTTTTACACCGATAAAACACTCCGGGTGTTTGTAGTGTAAGGCGAGCTGATATCCCCCCTCAGCGAGTGTGGCCCCAAAGTCCTCTCGGTGGGCAACTTTTTCCACCAGCTCCACCACTGCCTCAGCATTGCCAAAGGTGAGGTTCACCCCTGTCTCTTTTTTAGAGAGCAGATTCTTCTCAGCCAGTTCCATAGCGCAGGCAATCGCTGAACCAAAGGAGAGGGTGTCAATACCTGATTCGTTGCAGAGGTAGTTAATCTTGGCGATGGCATTAATGTTATCGATGCCACAGCCTGCTCCAATCAGGGCGATGGTGCGATACTCAGGGCCCTCACCTTTGCCCTGAAACACAGGGTCTTCCACTTCCGTTATCTGGATACAGGCAATGGGGCAGGCGAAACATCCCTTATTTGCCTTGAGGATGGTTTCTGCCATGTGTTCTCCGCTTATCTTTTCGACCTCCTGCATGACACCAGTCTGGAAGTTGCGTACGGGGAGAACGCCTCTCTTATTGATTACATCGACCAGGAAAGAGGTGCCAAGGTTGTTGAGTGCTTGGGGGATTACCGGGATGGTTTTGAACTTTTCCCATGCCTTTGCCACGACATCTATAAAAGTCTTGCCATTGACAACACTTACTGCTTTGGTGCCTCTTACTGCTATGGCCTTGAGGTTCTTTGAACCCATTACTGCTCCCACGCCGAAGCGGGCGGCGGCGCGGTGTTTATCATTAATGATAGAAGCAATCTTCACCAGATTTTCTCCCGCGGGTCCAATGGAGGCTACCGAGGTTTCCCCGGCGATCCAGGAATTTTCTTTTTCAGCACGGATGAGCTCCTCTGTCCTGTGGGTGGATTTTCCCCAGAGGTGAGAGGCAGAGCGCAGTTCCACCTGGTCGTCTTCTATGGAGAGATAGACGGGTCCAGGTGATTTCCCCTCCACCATAATTCCATCATAGCCAGCGAATTTTAACTCAGGTCCAAAATATCCTTCAGAAACAGAGCAGGCAATGCTTCCCGAGAGAGGTGATTTAGTCACCACGGCATGGGATGCACCACCAAGGGCCCCGGTTCCGGTGAGGGGACCGGTCATGAAGATCAATTTGTTTTCAGGGCTTAGAGGATCAGCCTGGGGGTTGACCTCATCAAAGAGCAGCTTTCCTGCCAGTCCGCGCCCTCCGAGGAAAAGGTCCGTGAGGTGAGTGGGCAACTCCTCAACCTTACATGATCCCTGCGTGAGATTTACCCTCAGCAGTTTACCTACCCAGCCGCTCATCTACTTCTCCTCCTAAAATCTGCAACAGTGACTTGGCTTTTTTCTCGACCAGAGAGAGGGCAAACCCCGGACATACCAGAACACATATATTGCAGGCCTCGCACTCGATAGGTTTTCTCACTTCTGGATAACCGTACTCATTTAAGCCCAACACCTTATCAGGACAAAGATCTACACACACCCCGCATTTAATACACCACTTATCTATGATCTGAAGGTAGACCTTTGAGTAGTTACTCTGCTTCTTTTTTATTGCGTACTTCCTTTTGGTTTTTTTGGAGAGCATAGGGATCGATTATTTAACCTATTGTCACAATAACTATAAAGTTGCGGGTTGCGAGTGTACGTGTTAGAAATAATCATGGGTTAAAGTTAAAACTCGTAACCCGTAACTCTTCTTTGCATTTATTTCCACTTCCAGAGTATGCAAGTTCCGTCATCTGAACCTGACACCAGGTACTTTCCGTCTCTGCTGAAGCTCAAGGATTCGATGATGTTAGTGTGTCCCTTTAATGTTCTTATCTCTGCTCCCGTTTCTGCATCCCAGATGACAATCATATCTTCATTGGAACCACTCACCAGATGCTTACCATCGGGGCTGAAACAGAGAGACCAGACCTTGGTGGTTTTCCCTTTAAAGGCGGTGGGTATCTCCTTGCCCTCCTCCACATCCCAGAGTCTGATGGTTCCATCATCTGAGGCTGATGCCAGTTTCCTTCCATCGGGGCTAAAGCTTAAGCTCCACACATAGCTGGTGTGCCCCCGTAAAGTTTTAAGAGTCTTTCCCGTTTCTAAATCCCAGAGTTTAATGGTGGTATCCCGTGAACCAGAAGCAAGCACGCGGCCATCGGGGCTGAAGGCTACTGACCAGACATAGCCCAGATGTCCTTTGAGATTTTTTACAATTTTTCCCTCTTCCCTATCCCAGAGCTTTACCATGCTGTCATCAGAGCCGGAAGCTATATACCTCCCATCGGGGCTGAAGGCCGTAACCACCACGTAGTCAGTGTGACCCTTGAGGGTCATTTTTTCCTTACCGGTTACTACCTCCCAGAGTTTAATAGTGTCGTCATCGGAACCTGAGACAAGATATTTCCCGTCAGGACTAAAGCACACCGAGTTTACATCGTCTGCATGCCCCTCAAGGGTTGAGAGCAGTTGCGCAGAATCAATATTCCAGATTCTTATGAGGTTATCGTGATGTCCTGAGGCAAAGGACTTCCCCTCGGGGCTCACACTCACCGACCAGACTAAACCGGTGTACCCCTCAATGGTACCGATCACTTTTCCCGTTTTGAGATCCCAGAAACGGATAGTGTTGTCTCGCGAGCCGGAAACAATTTTAGTTCCATCGGGGCTATAGCTGATTGACCAGATGTAGCCGGTATGTCCCCTCAAGTTTCTGGTATTTTTCCCAGTGGCCACGTCCCAGAGTTTGATAGTACCGTCGTCAGAGCCCGATGCCAAAGTTTTTCCATCGGGAGAGAAGAGCACTGCAATCACACAGTCGGTGTGACCCTCCAAGGTTTTGATATTGTGACCGGAGTTGATATCCCAGAGTTTAATAGTTTCATCATCAGAACAGGAGGCAATAAGTCTCCCATCAGGGCTGTAACTTATGGATTCAATCATGTCGGTATGTCCGGTAAACGATTTCAATTCTTTACCGGATTCGATATCCCAGAGCTTGATGGTATCGTCATCAGAACCAGAAGCGATATACTTTCCATCAGGGCTGAACCGTACTGAGGTGACATCGTTGGTATGACCCTTTAATGTTTTGATGAGCTTTCCTGTCTTAACATCCCAAAGCTTGATGGTATCATCATCAGAGCCAGAGACGATGAATTTCTTACTGGGGCTAAAGCGCACCGAGGTGATGTCATCGCTATGGCCTTTGAGCGTTTTCAAATCCTTGCCTGTGGCAACATCCCAGATTTTGATGGTGTTGTCATCTGAGCCAGACACCAGGAGTTTACCATCAGCGCTGAAATTAACTGATGCTATATATTCATGGTGTTTCGCCAAAAGTTTCAACTTTTGAAGGGTGGTGGTATCGTAGAGCTCGATCCCCGCTGAAGTGGCTACCGCGATATATTTACCATCGGGGGAATAGGTGACGTTAAATACCCACCCTTTGCCAAAGCGGTGGATAAGTTTGGGATTCAGTGATGATGGTGTGGTCATAGGAAGATACCCTACAATGGTTTAATAAGCAGCCGTGATTGAATAATACTTATAACTTATTGAAAACCTGTATGTAAATTTGAGCGCCTCATGGACTACAAGGTGCATCTTGAGAGTGAGTACATATAAAAAATGAATGGTCATTCATTTCTATGATTAACACGCAGACCTATAGCTGTCAAGTTTTTTTGGCATATTAAAATAGTTATAAAGAGAGGGGGAATTGGGGGTAGAGGATTGTTAGACGTTGCGGGTTACAAGTTGCGAGTTTCAAGAGCTTGCTCGCTTGCAGGCGTGCCCCGTAGAAAAGTTTCTTTTAAACTTGAGTATTGTCAAAAATCATACTTGCTAAAAAATTATATGCAAGCTTAAGTTTGTTGTCTACTTCAACGGGACGTCCAGGCCTTTGAATTGCTGAATGAGAGGTAGAATGGGTTAAAAGGGAAAAGGTGATCTTTCCTTATTCTCAGGGGCAGTCTGCTCTTTTCGCGTTCCTAGGAAAAGAAAGGTGAGCTGTTGCTCCTGAGTGCTTTCTTTTATAGATTCCTTCAGGTTCATTATTCCTGCTATGTAGGCGTCCAGAAGAGAAACCCCATTAATAGTGAAGGTATAAGAGTAGTGCTTATTGCGTTTGATAGTAGTGCCTTCCCACTGGGCTTTAAATTGTAAGCCGTCTTTGGTGTAGGTTCCCTTAGTGGAAAGAAAGTTTTCAAAGGGGATAGCTATGATAAATGTATTCTGAGCTTCAAAGTGAAAGTCGGAAGTGGCGATAGTATGACCTCTGGTGAGGCTTAAGAAATGCACTTCGTAGGTTTTTGTCGGTGGAGTTTTGGCAGATCGGATATCCTCTTTAAGAGGCTGTCCAGATGAACCTAGGGGAGCAGTAGTTATACTGATGGTAATGAGAAGCGATAGAAAGAGGGGGAAATGCTTCACGATGGTTATTGATCACCTAAGGTTTTGAGGTTGATGTTACACTTTTTCATTTTGTTATAAAAACTTGAGCGACTTATCTTCAGGACCTTAGCAGCCTTTGAGCAGTTGTAGTTGCACGATCTCAGTGCATTAGTAATCATCTGTTTTTCAGCTGAGAGCTGGGTAATTTTTGTTGCCCGCTTGAGGTCCGCCTTGCCTGGCGTAACATCTAGCTCCTCTAAGTACCTGGCCTGGTCTTTAAGTTCGAGGGGGAGGTCTTCAAGGGTTATAAGGGGATGGCTGGAGAGGAGGTAGGCGCGCTCGATAAGGTTCTCTAGTTCTCTTACATTACCCGGATAGGAGTAGTTCATGAACAAGGCCATTGCTTCATCGGAGATTTTATAGGCTCCTCTGGCTGTCTTTTCATTCAGTTTTTTTAAAAAATGGTCTATGAGGAGAGGGATATCTTCCTTGCGGTCTCTGAGGGGAGGGAGAGTGATCGGGATGACATAGAGACGGTAAAAAAGGTCTTTTCCAAAAGTTCCTTGCTTTACCTGCTCCCAGAGGTTCTTGTTAGTAGAGGTGATGAGACGGACATTAATTTTTTTAGGATGGGGATCCCCCACCTTGGTAATTTCATCTCGCTCTAGTGCCCTGAGCAGTTTTACCTGGAGGTCTACATTGAGTTCCCCGATTTCATCTAAAAAGAGGGTTCCCCCATCGGCTTCTTCGAAATAGCCTTTCCTGGTCTTGTGGGCATGGGTAAAGGAACCTTCCACGTGTCCAAAGAATTCACTTTCCAGGAGCTCGCTGGGTATTGCTCCACAGTTAATCGCAACAAAGTTTTTGTCCTGGCGGTTGCTATTGTAGTGGATGGCGTGTGCGAGGAGTTCCTTGCCGGTACCGCTTTCTCCCTGAATGAAAATGTTGGTTTTCTGGTCTACCACCTTCTTCACCGTGCTCACAATATTCTGGAGCGCTTTGTTCATCCCAATGATAGTAGAGAAGTCATACTTTTTTCCTATCTCTCTTTTAAGATAGCTTAATTCTCCCTCCCGTTCGTCAAGGGTGAATTGGAGGCTTTCACTTTTTTTCTTGAGGTAAATTCTCTCGGCAGCCTTGCTGATGACGATTTCTAGGTGAGTAAAGTCAAGAGGTTTCTGGATGAAATCATACGCTCCTTCCTTCATCGCTGCTACCGCTGCCTCTATGGTTCCGAAGGCAGTCAACACGATGGTGGTCGTTTCCAGATTGTGTTTTTTAATTTCACGGAGCACTTCTATTCCATTCATCGTGGGCATCTGCAGGTCGAGAATGAGAAGAGGAGGGGATTCCTTCAAGAGGAGGGAGAGACACTCTTCACCATCGGAGGCGGTGTCTACATGAAACCCCTTTGCTGCTAAGCGATCCTTGAGAATTTTGGCAATGTTGGGGTCATCATCTGCAATGAGAATCTTTTCCTTGAGCTCATTCATGGTGCTATGCTTTCTCGGTGATTTTAAGTATCTTTTCTAGGTACTCTTTTATACTCCCCGGTTTAAAGGGTTTGAGCATATACCCATCAGCTCCCTTTTCATGCAGGTTCTGCAGGTATCTTTTCAGACTGTCATGATTTTAAAAAACAATAAATAATTGATGTCTAACCAATTATACATCGGTTTACTATAAACTGGACTTTCGCACTTTTCAGGCTAAGGTTTTTTTAATTTCAGCAATTCGA
>CAYYOQ010000090.1:0-8119 GCA_964473235.1 uncultured Thermodesulfobacteriota bacterium
AATAAAGATTTTACAATCCCTCAAATATGATACAATAATTAGAGATGAAGCTATGATGACTTTCAGACCAGGGAGGGTGTGGGGGTAAAAATTGTGAGAAGAAAATTCTCAGATGTGAATATGTAATCTAGACAAGGTGCGGTAACAAGAGAAGCGCGGGTTTTGATATAGGCATTTAGTAATGAGTGTGGAGGAAATCCTGTTATGCCTTTGGAAAAGAGATTTTGTGTGGTCTGTGCCTGGAGAAAATTCTGTCAGAAGAAATTCCTTGTCTCTTCAGATACTTCTTTTAGTTGTCCGGATTTCACCAGAGATCTGAATATTAAGGATGAGGAAGATGATATCCGGCAGGAAGAGACGGGAGAGTAAAGAGAGCCCTTGTGGTTGAGCTACTCAAGTTATTTTGATGTTCTCTTTTTCTGCGCTGTGTCCACCAGGCAGGTAACTCTCTTTTCAGTTACCTCAGCAAACCCTTTGCCGAGGATGAGGTATTCAACATCACCATTTTTAACGTAGTGGGCATCTCCTGCTTTCAGTGCGGTTAAAAAGGGGGTATGACCAGTGAGCGCACCAAATTCTCCCATCACCCCTAGCGCGTTAAATGATGAAACCTCTTCTTCTAAGACAGTTCCTGCGGGAGTTACAATTTCTAAGAGAAACATAACCAACCTTACGCCATCAGCTTTTTTGCGTTTTCCTGGACCTCTTCGATAGTGCCTACCATATAGAATGCCTGCTCAGGGAGGTGATCATGCTTTCCTTCTGCTATTTCCTTAAAGCCCCTGATGGTATTTTCTAATTTGACGTAGACCCCCTGGCTGCCTGTAAATTCTGCGGCCACAAAGAAGGGTTGAGAGAGAAATCGTTGAATCTTTCTGGCCCGGGCTACTATGAGCTTATCCTCTTCGGAAAGCTCTTCCATTCCCAGAATGGCGATAATATCCTGAAGACCCTTATACCGCTGGAGGATGATTTGCACCTCTCGAGCAACCTTGTAGTGTTCTTCTCCAACTACTGAAGGGTCAAGAATACGCGAGGTAGAGTCCAGAGGGTCAACGGCTGGGTAGATACCCAACTCTACTATCTGACGGGAGAGCACCGTGGTTGCGTCGAGATGGGCAAAGGTAGTCGCAGGAGCGGGATCGGTGAGGTCATCAGCAGGCACATAAATTGCCTGCACCGAGGTTATGGATCCCTTATTGGTTGAGGTGATCCTTTCTTCCAGCTCTCCTAAATCGGTGCCCAGTGTTGGCTGATAGCCTACTGCTGAAGGCATCCTTCCTAGAAGCGCTGAAACTTCGCTGCCTGCTTGGGTGAACCTAAAGATATTATCTATAAATAAAAGCACATCCTGTCCTTCCTCATCTCTGAAATATTCTGCTGCGGTGAGGGCAGAGAGTCCTACCCGCGCCCTGGCACCGGGCACCTCGGTCATCTGTCCGTACACCAGGACGCATTTATCCAATACGCCTGATTTCTTCATCTCCAACCACAGTTCATTCCCCTCTCTGGTTCTCTCTCCCACTCCCCCAAATACGGAGATGCCACCATGGTGGAGGGCAATATTATGAATCATCTCCATGATCACTACCGTTTTCCCTACCCCCGCACCTCCGAAGAGTCCGATCTTACCCCCTTTGGGGTAGGGTGCTAAGAGGTCAATTACCTTAACCCCTGTTTCCAAGAGTTCAATTTTAGTATTCTGGGCAGTGAGAGAAGGTGCCTTCCTGTGGATAGGGTACCTGAGGTCGGTGCTCACTGATCCCATACCATCCACTGGTTCACCGATTACATTAAGCACCCTCCCCAAGGTAGACTTTCCTACAGGCAAGGTAATTTGGGTGCCTCGGTAGGTTACCTCTTGATTTCTCTTGATGCCATCGGTGGTCTGCATGGCGATACATCGCACCGTATCATCTCCTATGTGCTGGGCTACCTCGAGGATGAGATTATCCTCTTGGTCATTTATGTTAGGATTAGTCATAAAGAGCGCTGCATAAATCGGGGGTATCTCCCGCAGTGAGAAGCGTACGTCTAGCACCGTTCCAATTACTTGGGTAACTCTTCCTTTTACCACCATGCTCTTCTCCTTCCCTTAGGCCTTTATAGCTTCAGCGCCACCAACGATATCAATCATGTCCTTAGTGATGCTTGCCTGTCGTGATTTATTATAGACGAGGGTCAGTTCGTCGATCATTTTTTTACAGTTATTGGTAGCACTATCCATAGAGTTCATCCTGGCGGCGTGTTCGCTTACCTGTGATTCTAAGAGTCCCTTGTAGACTTGAGCTTCAAGATACGCTGGTATGAGCTGGGCTAACAGCTGTACTCGTTCTGGTTCAAAGAGGTATTCAATCTTACGTGGTGTGTCAGCGGCTGGCTTTAGCGGAAAGAGTTCTTCTCGCTGCACCTCCTGTCGTAGTACGGTGTAGAATCGGGAGTACACTAAAAAGACTTTATCACATCTCATGGTAGTGTAGTAATCTATAAGATCCTCGCTGATTTCTCTTGCGAGGTCAGGTCCCAGGGTGCGTATATCAACACGCTCTTGTACAATTTCTCTCCCTCTTCTTTTGAAGTAATCCCTTCCCTTTCTGCCCACCGTATAGAGAGAGATATTTTTATAGTGCCCGCTATGCTCCGTTAAGAGTCGGTCTACGGTCGTGCAGAGGTTGATGTTAAAGCCACCGCAAAGCCCCCGGTTAGAGGTAATCAGTACGATGAGCACGTTTTCTACCTTACGGGGCAGGAGCAGGAAATGTGATTCTGGTGGCACTCGCATGATAATTTCACCCATCAGTGCTGCTATTTTATGGGAATACGCGCGGTTACTGAGCGCAGCGTCCTGCGCTTTCCTCAGCCGCGCTGCTGCAATCATCCACATGGTACGGGTGATGGTTTGGGTGCTCCTTACACTTCCTATCTTTCTTCTAATAAACTGAAGGGTGGCCATAGAATAACTTGATCATTGAATGGGTAGAGATTAACGCAGATCTACACTGAGAAGAGTTCCTTAAATTCATTCAGCGCTGCTACAATCTTCTCCTCAAGCTCTCTTTTAATTTCTTTCTTTTCACCTATCTTCGCAAGAATGTCAGGATGCTTTCCATCCATAAAGGCAAACAATTCTGTTTCATAACGCGGGAGGACTGACTCGGGGTAGGTGTCCACAAAACCATTGATAGCAGCATAAAGTAACATAATCTGCTTTTCTACCGGCAGGGGCTGGCGTTGTTTCTGCTTGAGAATTTCCATAAGCCTGCTCCCTCGGGCGAGCTGGGCCTGTGTGGATTTGTCCAAATCACCACCGAATTTGGCAAAGGCTGCCATTTCACGGTACTGGGCGAGGCTCAGTCGTAGACTACCAGCAACCTGCTTCATCGCTTTAGTCTGTGCATTTCCACCAACCCGGCTCACCGAAAGGCCCACGTTGATGGATGGTCTAAAGCCTGAGTAGAAGAGGTCGGTATCAAGATAGATTTGCCCGTCGGTGATAGAGATTACGTTGGTAGGGATGTAGGCACTCACGTCTCCCGCTTGGGTTTCGATGATGGGGAGCGCAGTCAAACTGCCACCTCCGTGGGCGTCATCCCACTTGGCGGCGCGCTCTAAAAGACGGGAGTGGAGGTAGAAGATGTCTCCCGGGTATGCCTCTCGTCCCGGCGGCCTCCTCAGCAAGAGAGAGAGCTGGCGGTAGGCGGTGGCATGTTTGCTCAAGTCATCATACACGATGAGTGCGTGTTTTCCGTTGTCCATGAAATACTCGCCCATGGCGCACCCGGAGTAAGGGGCAATGTATTGAAGTGAGGCAGATTCGCTTGCGGTAGCGGCAACGATGGTGGTATACTCCATGGCTCCGAACTGTTTCAGGGTATCAATGATTCTTGCCACGGTGGATCGCTTCTGCCCAATGGCGACGTAGATGCAGAAAACGTCCTTACCTTTCTGATTGATGATAGTATCAATAACGATAGCGGTCTTCCCAGTTCCCCGGTCACCAATAATCAGTTCCCTCTGACCTCTCCCGATGGGGATCATCGAATCAATTGATTTGAGACCGGTCTGTAAGGGTTCTTTTACCGGCATCCGCACCACCACCCCTGGGGCAGTGGCCTCGATGTTTCTAAACTCCACGGCAGAGAAGGGACCTTTGTCATCGAGCGGTTCGCCAGTAGCACTCACCACTCTTCCCACCAGTGCTTCTCCTACCGGTACCTGGGCAATTCTGCTCGTCCTCTTTACTACGTCTCCCTCTTTGATGGAGATAAACTCTCCCAGCACGATTGCTCCCACATTGTGCTGCTCCAGGTTGAGCGCCATGCCATAGATACCTTCAGGGAATTCCAGCAGTTCACCTGCCATCACATTTCTTAATCCATAGATTCTCGCGATGCCGTCTCCCACTGAGAGCACTCGCCCGGTTTCGCTGATATCGATCTCTTTTCCGTATTCTTCAATTTCTTGTCGTATGATCTCTGTAATTTCTTCTGCTTTAATTTTCATAGTCTATCGTTCCCCGAATTAATCTGTATTTAATCTTTTCCAATTGTGTTTTGAGACTTCCATCGTACACCATATCCCCGATCTTTGCCACCACCCCGCCAATGATCTCCGGATCCTTTTCAAACTGGAGGTAGACCTCTTGGTGCACTACTTTTTCTAACGCTGATTTGATTTGGGTCACCAGATCAGAAGAAATATCACAGGCGGTGGTGATGATTGCTTTCACCTTCCCGCTTACTTCATCAACAATTTCCTGATACGCCTGCACAATCTCAGGGAGATGGTGAATTCTCTTATTGTCGACTAGGAAGCAGAGCACACTCATCACTATGGGAGAAATGGTGAGTTGCTTACCTATTTTTTTAAGAATGTTTTTTAACACCGCTTCATCGTGGAGGGGTGATTCAAGGTAGTCTTTTAACTCCCGATGCTCTTTAAGGAGCGCATCAATGCTTTCCAGGTCCGCCTGGTATCCTTCATATCGATTGTTCTTAATCCCGATCGCCATTAACGCTTTAGCGTATCGGATACTCACCGAAGAAAGTATCACTGTAGTGCCCCTATCTTCTCGATATACTCTTTAATCAATCTCGTCTGGTCATCGTGGGAAATGTTATTCTTTACCACCTGTTCCGCCATCGACAGGGCAAGCCGGGCTGCCTCTTCTTTAAGTGCGGTCCTTGCATTCTCTAGTTCACGGTTGGCGGCGTGTTGTATCTCTTCTCTCATTCTCTCAGCGAGCTTCTCGGCATTGGTGATAATCCGCTTCTTCTCAAGTTCTCCCTCCTGGGAAAGATGAGCGATAATCTCATCGACCTCGCGGGTAACCTCTCGCAGCTTACGCTCATACTCTTGGAATTTGGCTTCTGCTCTCTGTTGAGACCGCTGGGCTTCCTGTATCGCTGACCTTATGGAAGACCTGCGATGCGCAAGGAACTCCCTGGTTGGTCTGAATAAGAAGTAAATCACTATCCCTATAAAAATGAGAAAGTTTACGATTGCCCAGAACATAGTTCACCACTGTGGTGTTTCCACACCATAGGTTTTTCTACGCGATCTCCCTGCCGAGAATTTTTTTTGCGATCTGAGAAGAGAGAAGCTGGATCTGAGAGGCGAGTGACTCTCTGGTTTTTTTCATTTCTTGTTCAATCTGCGCTTTGGTCTCCTTGAGGATGGAGGCTGCCTCTTCCCTCACCTTTGCTACCATCTCCTTTTCTATGAGGGCCCCTGCCTTTTCGAGGAGTTCCTTTTTCATCCTCCCCTGGAGCCGCGCCTCCTGGAGCTTTCTTGTATACTCTTCCCTCATCGATTCTGCCTGTGCTTCCTGGTGCCTGCTCTCCTCTTCTTTTCCCGCAGTCAACTTCTCTCGTTCCTCACGCAGGCGAAGCAGTGGCTTAAAAAGGATGAGATCGAGTATGAAGATAAGAATGATAAAATTTATTATTTGAAATAGTAAGGTTGCGTTAATGTTTAACATGGTGCGAAGGGAGAACGTATAAGGTTACAGTTTTAAAATCAGCATGAAGGAGATCACCAGCGCATAAATTACCAGTGACTCAATCAGGGCCAAACCGATTATTAATACGGTGAGAATTCGGTTATACGCCTCTGGGTTTCTCGCAATGCCTTCAAGTCCTGCACTTACTGATCTCCCCTGTGCCAGGGCACCGCCGATCGCGGCGATTCCAATGGCGAGGCCAGAGGCGAGCGCAATAGCAGCTTTGGTGATGGAGCTGGTTTCAGCAGTTCCTTCTTCAGCGGCGAAACAGAATGATACCAAACTCAAGACACACACCATGGTTAGTAAAACTTTTTTCATACCACTCTCCTTCTTTTTAGGGTTGTGTTTATATAAATGCTGTCCCTCTTATTTTTTTACGCTTAGTGCTCTGATTTCTCAATAGCGAGTGCGATATACATGGTTGAGAGGAGAACGAAAATCAGAGTCTGGATGAAACACACAAAGAGACCAAGTGCCAGCGGAGCAATAGGCGCTAAAAAGGGCACTATCTTTGAAAACATGGAAAGCACCAGATGGTCTCCGGTCATGTTGCCAAATAACCGTACTGATAAGGTGAGGATGCGAGCCACATTGGTAATAATTTCTATGCTCATATACAAGGGGGTTAGCCATAGGACGGGTCCCATAAAGTGCTTTAGGTAGCCTATGCCATGTGCCTTAAATCCCCAATAGTTATACACGACAAATACTACCACCGCCATCCCGAGGTTGATGTTGATGTTGCTGGTAGAAGGGATGAATCCGGGGACAAGACCTAAGATGTTAGAGAAGAGGATGAAGAGCGCCACAGTGCCTAGGAGAGGAAGGAATTGTTTTCCTCTGGGTCCAATGATATCGGTGGAGAGGTAGAGTACTCCCTCGGTGATTAATTCGAATACATTTCCAGGATGAAAGGTTGCGGAAGGAATCACCTTAAATTGTATCACAAACCGTGCGATGAGGGCCAGTACGATAATGAGCAGCGATACCAAGGTAGCATAGGCTACGGGCACTGCATCTATGGTGGTGAAGTCTATCAGCGCAGGATTGGTTTTTTGAAAGGATGAGAGCCACTCCCACAAAGGCAAATGTTCTGCCCAGATAAAACCCTCTTCAGAGGCGAAAAGGGGAGACGTGAGCACGACCAGGACTATGCAACTAAAGGAAACTGCTATCCAGAATTTCTTTACCATACCGCCTATATCTCTAGCATCCTCTCCTGCTTTCGTAGCATCACTAGCGCTTCACCAATGATACCAAGGGGGAGGGCGGAAAGTCCTACCAGAAATCCAGAGGGAATGACTATCTGGTAGGAAAGTAAAACCAATAGTGCTGCAGCAAGCACGAGGAATCTGAAAACGAACAGGATGAGATAGAAAACTTTTAACCTTCCCTTTCTTATGAAGAGCTCCTCTATGGTGGTGCGAATAATTCTGAAGTCAAGGATAATAAGTGCTCCACCCAAGAAGGTGCTGACGGTGAGATGAGGTGTGCTAAAAACAATAGTTACACCGCTGAGGGCAAAAAGTAGTAACCAGCTTTTCTTCTCAAGGGAATTTAATCTGGGCAGGCTACTTTCCTTGATCTTCATATCTTTTTATCACTCTAAAGAGCTGGATGAATCCAGCAACAGCACCAAGAATAAAAAAAATCAAAGTGAGCCAAGGCTTGGTTCCTAAAAGCTTATCGAGATACACCCCGATACCGGCACCGATGATGACTGAAAATACCAGTTCAAAACCGACAGCAGAGTATCTGGCAATCTTTTTTAGTAACACAAGATTTGAACGGTCAAGATCCACTTTTAGCTATCATACTTCATTTAACTTTTCATCATAAAAAAACATTATTTACTTTAAAATGCAGCTTATATTTTTCTTTTGTTTTAAAATTAGCCAAAGATATTTGAAATTTTAATATATTTTACAACTATCCTGACCACATGCTTCCTCTCCCCTTCGGGGGAGAGGATTGAGGTGAGGGGTCGTTGAATCTTTATCACCCCTCATCCTGACCTTCTCCCCTCGAAGGGAGAAGGAACCTTTATGAGATAATTCTCAAGAGATAAATTCTCAGCGTGTAAGAGCTTTAAAGCCCGCCAGGGATTTACATGCG